>NZ_JBIWML010000001.1:768395-902295 GCF_044766665.1 Kitasatospora sp. NPDC101801 | reverse complement strand
GGTGCCCTCCCGACCCCCCCCCCCGGGGGCCGCCCTGGGGGCCGCCCACCGCCGGCCCTCCCCCGCGGGCTCCCCCCCCCCCGGGGGGGGGCCCCCCGCCCCCCCGGGGGGGGCGGCGCCCACGACCGTTCGCTCAGCCGGTGTAGGTGTGCAGCCCGGCCACCGTCAGTCCGGCGGCGGTGGCGTCGGTGAGGGCCCGCTGGAGGTCCCCGGCCAGGGTGTCGGCGAAGTGGAAGATGATCACGTCACCGGCCTGCAGGCCGCCCCGGTAGCTGGTGGAGGCGCCCCAGCTGTAGTCCGCGGTCGCGGTCAGCACGGTGCGCAGCCCGCAGTTGGCGGCCGCCTGCAGGGTGTCGGCGTTGAACGCGAAGTACGGCGGACGGAAGATCGTCGGGACCGTGCCGTACCGGGCCGCCGCCGCGTCCCTGGAGTCGCAGATCTCGGCCTGCTGCTCGGCGGCGGAGAGCGTGGTGAGGTCGCGGTGCGAGACGCTGTGCGCCTCGACCGAGGAGCCGGGAGCGGCGGTGACCCGCTTGAAGTAGTCGGGCTCGAAGCCGGACGGCATCGGCAGCGGGAAGGCCGTGACCGGCAGCCTGTTGGTCTCGATGAACCGCGCCGCGTCGGCGGTCCGTGCCCAGCCGTCGTCGATGGTGAAGAAGACCACCTTGTCCTGGGTCGGCATGTTCCAGGTGGCCCAGGCCGGGGCCGGGGCCGGGCCGCTCAGCTCGACGTCGTCGGCGGAGAAGGCGCCCTGCTCGTACCAGCCGTGCAGGTAGAGCCGGACGGAGGTGTTGGTCGGGCCGGTGGTGAAGCTGGTGCTGAGCCTGCGCCAGTTCCCGCCGGTGGACTGCACCCAGGACGGGGCCACGTCGTTGCCGGTGCCGGTGGCGCCGAGGAAGACGTAGTCGCCGCGCACCCAGGCCGAGTAGGTGTAGGTGGTGTTGGGCCGGACCGCGAGGGTCTGGGCGCACTCGCCGGTGCTGTGGTCGCCGGCCGGGGTCACGGTGAGGGCCGAGCCGCCGGTGTGCGCGGCGGTGTCGAGCACGGCCTCACCGGTGCCGCAGCGCCAGCCGGGGATCGAACCCCAGTCCGCCAGCGGCAGGGTGGGGATCTCGAAGCCGGGGTTGGTGGCGAGGTTGACGGCCGGGGCGGTCCCGGCGTGCGCGGCGGGAACCGCGGCGCTCAGGACCGTGAGCGCCGTGCCGGCCGCGCAGGCGGCGATACGGCGCAGAGTGGTGGACACGAGTGATCTCCTGTGGGGGAAGAACGCTGCACTCCCCTGAGGGCGGGGACGAATCGGCCCGTCGCACCCGGGCCGGGCCCCGGCCGCCGCTTGTCGCCGCGTCCGGGCCGGGCCATACATTGGACTGGACCAGACGGCCCGTCAAGAGGATTCGCAGATAGCCGAAAGCCTCTCGGAGGTCGGGTCAGCCGCCGTAGAGTTCCTCGATGTCGTCGGCGTAGTGCTGGACGATGGCGCCGCGCCGGAGCTTGAGCGAGGGGGTCAGCAGGCCCTGCTCCGGGCCGAATTCGCGGGGCAGCAGGCGGAAGGCGCGGATCGACTCGGCGCGCGAGACGGTGGTGTTGGCCGCGGCGACGCCGCGCTGGATCTCGGCGTGCAGTGCCTCGTCCGCGAGCGCGGCCCAGGAGTCCAGCTGCGCCCGTCCGTTGGCCTTCAGCCAGTGCGCCAGCGCCTGCGGGTCGAGGGTGATCAGGGCGGCCACGTAGGGGCGGTTGTCGCCGACCACCAGGCACTGGGAGACCAGGGGATGGGCCCGGACCCGCTCCTCCAGCACGGTCGGGGCGAGGTTCTTGCCGCTGCTGGTGACGATCAGCTCCTTCTTCCGCCCGGTGATGGTGAGGTAGCCGTCCTCGTCCAGCTCGCCGAGGTCGCCGGTGGCCAACCAGCCCTCGTGGAAACCGTCCTGGAGCTGGTTCAGGTAGCCCGCGAAGACCGCCGGGCCCCGGACCCACACCTCGCCGTCCGCCCCGATCGCCACCTCGGAGCCCGGCAGCGCCCGGCCGACCGTGCCCGCCTTGGCCCGGCCCGGCGGGTTCGCGGTGACGGCGGCCGAGGTCTCGGTCAGCCCGTAGCCCTCGTACACGGCCAGGCCGGCCCCGGTGAAGAACAGGCTGAGCTCCCGGCCGAGCATCGAGCCGCCGCACATCACCGACCTGGTCCGGCCGCCCAGCACCGCGCGCAGCCGCTGGTACACCAGCCGGTCGTACGCCGCGTGCCGCAGCCGCAGCGAGGCGCTCGGCCCCGGGCCGCGCCCGAACGCGCGCTGCTCCCGGGCGGCCGCCCACTCGATCGCCACCTCGGCCGCCTGGCCGAAGAGTTGCGCCTTGCCGGCCTCCTCGGCGGCCTCCCTGGCGCGCTGGTACACCTTCTCCAGTACGTACGGCACCAGGTGCAGGAAGGTCGGCCGGAAGGTGGCCAGCGCGGGCAGCAGCGAGTCGGTGGTCAGTTCGCCGTGGTGGCCGAGCCGGATGCCGCCGCGGATCGCCGCGATCTGCACCACCCGGCCGTACACGTGCGCCAGCGGCAGCAGCACCAGGCTGGCGGGCTGCCCGCCGCCGGTGTCCCGGACCACCTCGGCCCAGCCGGCGAGCAGGGTGTCCGCCTCGGCGGCCAGGTTGCCGTGGGTGAGCAGGCAGCCCTTGGGGCGCCCGGTGGTGCCCGAGGTGTAGATGACGGTGGCGACCGAGTCGGGCGAGACGCCGAGCCGCTGACGGTGCACCAGCGAGTCCGGCAGGCCCCGGCCGTCCTCGGTCAGCATGGTCACGCAGTCCTGGTCCAGCTGCCAGATCGAGGTCAGCGCGGTGAGCGCGTCGCAGACCGCGCCGACCGTCATGGCGTGGTCCTCGTGCTCCACCACGCAGGCCACCGCCTGGGTCTCGGCCAGGATCCAGCGCACCTGCTCGGCCGCCGAGGTGGGGTAGACCGGGACCGGGATGGCGCCGATCGACCAGAGCGCGTAGTCGAACAGGGTCCACTCGTATCGGGTGCCGGACATCACCGCGACCCGGTCGCCGTACCGGATGCCGTGGCTCAGCAGCCCCTTGGCGAGGCCGAGCACCTCGTCCCGGAACCGGAGTGCCGTCACGTGCCGCCAGCCGTCCTGCTCCCAGCGGTCCAACTGGACCAGGGCCGGGAGCCGTTCGGCGGTGTCGTACACCGAGTCGGCCAGCCCGCCGACGGCCGGGGCCGGCGCGGCCGGGCCGCTGTACTGCCGCACCCGTGGCCCCCCGTTCCCGTCTGCCCGAGCGGATGCCAGCGAAGCTACCCGATCGCAGCAGCGCTGCCCAGGGGTGGTGCGCCGGATCGCCGGATCGGCATGTGCCGGTCAGCCTGGACGGTCGGACAGAACTCCCTTTGCGGGCGATACCGGGAGGATCGTGACGGCTTCCGTCTGACTGTGCATTCGACCCTTCGAACGAGTGGTCATGGAGTAGTAAGCTCACGCAGATCTCGGGCAGAGACGTGTCCGAAACGCACCCGTCGCACCCCCTTGTCCGTGCTCTTCCCCGCACCGAGGACCCCATGCGTCTGCGCAGCAGCTCGATCCGCGCGAAGATGATCGCGCTGCTCATGGTGCCCATCGTCGCGCTCACCGGACTGTGGGTGTACGCCACCATGGTGACCACCGGTGACGTGTGGACCCAACTGGACGTCAGCTCGGCCTACCGCGCCTTCGGCGCGCCGATCGACCAGTACGCCCGGGACCTCCAGAACGAGCGCAAGTTCGCCGTGATCCGGCTGGCCGACCCGGAGGACAGGGACGCCCAGGAGAAGTACCAGCAGAGCAAGGCGGTCACCGACCGCTCGCTGCAACTGCTGCGCTACCAGGCGAACTCCTCCGAGGAGAGCAAGCTGGACGGCGTCCAGCGGCTCCGGCTGGAGGAGGTGCTGGCGGCCGGCGAGGGGATCACCACCATCCGCGGCGAGGTGGACCAGCAGGTGAAGAGCTGGGACAAGGTGATCGACCGTTACGCCGACCTGGTGCAGCCGGTGTTCGCGTTCCGGACCGCCTTCGTCAGCCGGCAGAGCGGTCAGCTGCCCCGGCAGGGGATGGTGCTGACCGAGCTGGTCCGGGCCCGCGAGTACCTCTCGCAGGAGGACGCGGCGCTCCGCGGCCTGCGGCTGACCCTGGACGCGGCCAACCGCCCCGGCTCCCGGAGCCCCAAACCGGACAACGTGATGTACCAGACCGCGCTGGACGCGCTGCACAGTCAGCAGACGCTGTTCAAGGTCTACGTGGCGGAGCTGGAACCGCAGGACCAGGCCGACTACCGGACGGCCCGGACCAGCGACAGCATGTCCACGGTGGCCTGGGCCGAGGTGCAGTTCGAGAGCTTCCAGAACCCGGCCGAGCGGGAGGCCGCACTGCTCCGGATCCCGCTGTCGAACTGGAACAACGGGACCGACCTGGCGCTGGGCGAACTCTCCACCCTGAACACCCGGCTGGCCGGCCAGATCGGCGCGCTGGCGAAGTCCTACGCGGTCAACCAGCTGGTGCGCGGCGGCATCGCGGGCCTGCTCGGCCTGATCGCGGTGGTCGCCTCGGTGATGATCTCGTACCGGATCGGCCGCGCCCTGGCCCGCGAGCTGATCAACTTGCGGAACGCGGCGCTGGACCTCTCCGGTGCCCGGCTGCCCGCCCTGATGCTGCGGCTGCGGCGGGGCGAACCCGTCGACATCGCCGCCGAGTCCCCCGAGCTGGAGTTCGGCCCCGCCGAGATCGGCGAGGTCGGCCGGGCCTTCAACCAGGTGCAGCGGGTGGCGGTCGAGGCGGCGGTCGAGCAGGCCGAGCTGCGCCGGGGCGTCTCGGCGGTCTTCGTCAACCTGGCCCGGCGCAGCCAGGTGCTGCTGCACCGTCAGCTCACCCTGCTGGACACCATGGAGCGGCGCACCGAGGACCCGGCCGAGCTGGAGGACCTGTTCAAGCTCGACCACCTGACCACCCGGATGCGGCGGCACGCCGAGGGCCTGATCATCCTGTCCGGCGGTTCGCCGGGCCGGGCCTGGCGCAAGCCGGTCCGGATGGTCGACGTGGTGCGGGCTGCCGTCGGTGAGGTGGAGGACTACGCCCGGGTGATAGTCCGCCCGTTCCCCGGCACCGGTCTGCTGGGCAGCGCGGTCGCCGACGTCACCCACCTGATCGCCGAACTGGTGGAGAACGCCGCGGTCTACTCGCCGCCGCAGGCCCAGGTCACCGTGCAGGGCGAGGTGGTCGCGCACGGCTTCTCGCTGGAGATCGACGACCGCGGCCTCGGGCTGAGCGAGCAGGCGCTCGCCGACATCAACCAACGCCTCGCGGTGGAGCAGGAGTTCGACCTCGCGGACACCGACCGGCTGGGCCTGTTCGTGGTCAGCCGGCTGGCCCGGCGGCACGGCATCCGGGTCCACCTGCGGCCCTCCCCGTACGGCGGCACGGCGGCCATCGTGCTGATCCCGCGCGAGCTGCTGGCCGAGGCCCCCGACCTGCTGGAGGCACCGGCCGGAGCCCGGCCGGCCGTGGTCCCGCCGACCGGGACCGGTCGGGCCGACCTGGTGGCCGTCCCGGCGCTCGGCACGGACGAGGCGGAGGGCCGGACCGGCGACGGCGGCACCGGCGGGCACCGGCGTGGCGAGAGCGCACCGGTGGGCGCAGACGAGCCGGTCCGGGCCGCCGGACGCCCGGTCGGCGGCCCGCGCCCCTCGGCCGCCGAACCCGCCCGTACGCCGGGCGGGCTGCCGCGCCGCCGGTCCGTCGGCGGGCCGACCCTGGTGCCCGCCGGGTACTCCGGGACGGGACGGCACCGCCGGGCGGACAGCCCGCCGGAGGAGGGGCCGGCCCCGGCCCCGGTCACCGCGCCGGCCGGCGGGCTGCTGCCGCGCCGGGTCCGGCAGGCCAACCTGGCCCCGCAGTTGAGGAGCGCCGAGCCGGCCGACACCGGCTCCGAGAGCAGCCGGGACCGGTCGCCGGAGGAGGCCAGGTCGGCCTTCTCCTCCTTCCAGCGCGGTTTCCAGCGCGGCCGGGGGGACCGGATCCAGCCCGCCTCGCTCACCGTGGTCCCGGACCCGCCCGCGCCCGCCGTCCCCGCCCCGGCCCCGCCGGCGCCCCGCCGCCGGGCCGCGCTCCCGGCGGCACCCCGGCCGCAGGCCCTGTCGGCCGGGCCGGCCAGACCCGTGACACCCGCTCAACCCCAGGCACCCGCACGACCCGTGACACCTGCTCAGCCTGCACCAACGGAAGGAACCGAATCATGACCGCAACGGCACAGCCGTCAGGAGACCTCAACTGGCTGCTGGACGATCTGGTGGGACGGGTCGCGGCGCTGCGGCACGCGGTCATCCTCTCCAGTGACGGTCTGGCCACCGGTGCCTCGCAGGGTCTGGAGCGCGAGGACGCCGAGCACCTGGCCGCCGTCGCGGCCGGTTTCCACAGCCTGGCCAAGGGGGCCGGCCGGCACTTCCAGGTCGGCGGGGTCCGGCAGACCATGGTCGAGCTGGACGACGCGTTCCTGTTCATCACCGCTGCGGGCGACGGCAGTTGCCTGGCGGTGCTGAGCGAGGCCGAGTCCGACGTCGGCCAGATCGCCTACGAGATGGCCCTGCTGGTCAAGCGGGTGGGCGAGCACCTGTCCGCCGAGCCGCGTACCGAGTCCGTTCCGCCGGGGAGATGACCGAACGATGACCGTCGAGAACGCCGCACCGGGGTCGAGCAGGACCGAGGAACCGCCGCAGCCGGCCTTTCCCGCCCGCCCGCCCGTCGAGGACCAGTGGTTCGACGACGACGCGGGGCCGATGGTGCGGCTGTTCTCGATGACCAGGGGCCGGACCAGGCCGGTCGAGGAGGGCATGTTCGACCTGATCTCGCTGGTCACCGCCGTGCACCCGGACGAGACCGAGGAGCCCGACCTCGACCTCGAGCACCGGTCCATCCTCGCCCTCTGTCGTCACGAACCGCTCAGTGTCGCCGAGTTGGGCTCGTACACCGATCTGCCGGTGAGCGTGGTGCGGGTGCTGCTCGGCGACCTGCTGCACGCGGAACTGATTGCCGTCACCCGACCCGTTCCGCTCGCCCAACTACCGGACGAGCGCCTGCTGCGAGACGTGATCAATGGCCTTCGCGCACTCTGACACCCGACCCGGCCAGGCTTCGCCCTGGAGCGCGGTGGCCCTCAAGATCCTGGTCGCCGGCGGCTTCGGTGCGGGCAAGACCACGCTGGTGGGCGCGGTCAGCGAGATCCGTCCGCTGCGCACCGAGGAGCAACTCACCTCGGCGGGGCAGCAGGTGGACGACACCTCCGGGGTGGAGGCCAAGCGGACCACCACGGTGGCGATGGACTTCGGCCGGATCGACCTGCGCCCGGGCCTGGCGCTCTACCTGTTCGGCACCCCAGGGCAGGACCGGTTCTGGTTCGCCTGGGACGAGCTGGCGGCGGGCGCACTCGGCGCGGTGGTGCTGGCGGACACCCGCCGACTCGCCGACTGCTTCCCCTCGGTGGACTTCTTCGAGCGGCGCGGCATCCCGTTCGTGGTGGCGGTGAACTGCTTCGAGGGCACCGAGGTCTACGCCCCCGGCGACGTCCGCGACGCGCTCGACCTCGACCCCGGGGTGCCGGTGCTGCTGTGTGACGCACGCCGCAGGGAGGACGGCAAGGAGCTGCTGATCAGGCTCGCCGAACACGCGCTGGAGCGGCAGGGTTTCACTCTCTGAGACACCGTCTCGCTCTGTGGACGGTTTTCGTGCATCCGGCTTGCCGCCGGGGCCCAGGTCGTGGAACGCTCATGCCGACAGTTCATCGCAGCGTCCGGGGGGAGGTACCACAGCATGACCGCAGCAGCAGCCCGTCCGAGGCTCCGCCCGACGGTCCAGTCCGTCCCGGTGACACCGGTCCTGACCATGCGCCGGTACATCGACCAGGCGCTCTGCTCCAGCGCCTGCTGTCGCTGACCCCGGGTCCGACCCGCACTCCTGCCGTCCTCGGTGACGCGACGGTTCCGCTGCCTCCGGCCACTTTCTTTCGCCGGGCAACGAACCACCGGACGTGGACTCCTCCCACGCCCCGCCCGTCGCACCGACCGCAGCAGCCGTGCCCCGGCCCGCCCGGCGCGTCCCGCCCCACCGGCTGACCACCCGTCAGCACCGGTGCCCGGCCCAGGTCGACGCGCAGACGACACCCACCATCCGTCACGCGCGAAAGAGCGGCATCATGTCTTCCTCCTCCACCGCCACCCTGTCCCTCCCCTCCGCCACCCCGCACCTGCGAGCGGTCCGGTCGGTCACCGCCCCCGCCGAGCGTCGGCACCTCGGCGCCGCCCCCGTCGTCGCCCCCACCGTCCCGGTCACCCCGCAGGCGCTGTTCGGGACGCTCCCCGAGGGCGCCACGGTGGTCGCCGCCCTGCCCCAGTCCGCCATCCCGCAGGGCCTGTTGGCGCAGTACGGCGCACAGTTCGGCAGCACCGAGGCGGGCAGCGGCCCGCTGGTCGGCTACCTGGTCCTGGTCCCCGCCACCGAGGTGCCGGCCGTGGCGCCGGTCGCCCCCGCCGTCGCGGCGGTCCGGACGGCGGGGAAGCCGTCGGCCCGCGGCATCAGCGTCGACACCGAGCGCCGCAGCGCCCACGTCGACGGCAAGCCGCTCGACCTCACCTACCTCGAGTTCGAGCTGCTCGCCCACCTCACCGAGCACCCCCAGCGCGTCCACACCCGCGACCACCTGGTCTCCGCCGTCTGGGGCTACGGCCACGTCGGCGACGGCCGCACGGTCGACGTCCACGTCGCCCGGCTCCGCCGCAAGCTCGGCGCGGCCTACCGCGACAGCATCGTCACGGTCCGCCGCGTCGGCTACAAGTACACCCCGGTCAACTCGTAAGACCTTGGCACACGTTGCGGCTCTGCTCTTGGCAGGTGCTTCGGAAGGGTCAGGGGCTCGGGGAACTGCGACGCCGGCCTCGTTCAACGTGGTCGTCGCGTAGGTGGTCAGGCACTTTCGCAGTGACCCGCACACCAGATCTCCTCGCAGTTCCCCGAGCCCCTGGACCGTAGACCCCGAGCGCCTGCCTACAGCGCAGCCCCGAGCCCCTGGCGCCGTGGGCGGCTGAGCACCGGGCTGAGCCCCTAGCGGCTGAGGGCGTCGATCTCGCTGAGCTCCTCGGCCGTGAGCGGGCCTGCCGCGAGGGCGTCGAGGTTCTGGTCCAGCTGGGCCACGCTGCTGGCGCCGATGATGACCGAGACCACCCGGTCGTCGCGGAGCACCCAGCTCAGGGCCAGCTGGGCCAGGCTCTGGCCACGCCGCTCGGCGACCTTGGCGAGCGCCCGCAGCTGGTCCAGCTTGGCCCCGGTGAGCGCCTCCTCCTTGAGGAAGTGGCCGACCGACATCCGGGAGCCGACCGGCACGTCGCCGGAGAGGTAGCGGTCGGTCAGCAGGCCCTGGGCCAGCGGGGAGTACGCGATCAGGCTGGTCCGGGTGTCGCCCACCGCGTCCAGCACGGCGTCCTCGACGCCCCGGTCCAGGATCGAGTAGCGGGACTGGTTGAGCAGCACCGGCGTGCCCAGCTCGCGCAGGATCGCCACCGCCTCGCGGTGCTGCTCCGCCGGGTAGTTGGAGATCGCCGCGTACAGCGCCCGTCCCGACTTCACGGCGGTGTCGAGCGCCCCCATGGTCTCCTCCAGGGGAGTCTCGGGGTCGTAGCGGTGCGAGTAGAAGACGTCGACGTAGTCCAGGCCCATCCGGTCGAGCGACTGGTCCAGGCTGGCGAGCAGGTACTTCCGGCTGCCGCCGTCGCCGTACGGGCCCGGCCACATGTCGTACCCGGCCTTGGAGGCGATGAACAGCTCGTCCCGGTACGGGCGGAAGTCCTGCGCGTACAGCGTGCCGAAGTTCTTCTCGGCGCTGCCGTACGGCGGGCCGTAGTTGTTGGCCAGGTCGAAGTGGGTGACGCCGCGGTCGAAGGCCCGGCGCAGCACCGCGCGCTGCACCTCCAACGGCTGGGTGTCACCGAAGTTGTGCCAGAGGCCGAGCGAGACGGCGGGCAGCAGCACTCCGCTGCGTCCGGCCTTCCGGTAGGTCATGGTGGAGTAACGGTCATCGGCGGCGAGGTACGTCATGGCAGCATCCTGCCAGCTTCCCGCCCCGTGGGGACCAACGACCCTGCCGTCCCGGTGCGCCGGGTTCTAGGCTGGCGACCGACCCAGGGAGAGGAGCCCCCGGATGTCCGTCCGCCCCGACATCGCCGACCGGGCCGACCTCGAGGTGCTGCTGCGCCGGTTCTACGGTGCGGCCTTCGCCGACCCGGTGATCGGCCCGTTCTTCGCCGGCACCGAGCTGGAGCGGCACCTGCCGCACATCGCGGACTTCTGGGAGCGGGCGCTGCTGCGGTCCGCCGAGTACCGCCGCGACCTGTTCGCCCCGCACGCCGCGCTGCACGCCCGACAGCCGCTCACCGCCCGGCACTTCGGCCGCTGGTTGCAGCTCTGGACGGCCACCGTGGACGGCCTGCACAGCGGCCCGCTGGCCGAGCGGGCCAAGAGCCAGGGCGAACGGATCTCGCTGACCCTGCTCCGCCGGCTTTCCGACGGCGCGACCGGCGGCGGCACCGGCGGCTTCGTCCCGCTCTCGGCCGTCCTGCTGCGCAGCGGCTGACCCCGAAGGCTCCCCCGGTCGGGGGAGGCCATCGGCGAGCCACCCGACGACACTGGCCGCATCGTGACCGGGGAGCGTCCCAGGTCACCCGGTGCTTTCCCAGGAGTTGACTCGTGCGCGAGCAGATGTGGCAGCGAATTCCTTCCGGTCGGCGAGTGGCGTGGTCGGCCGTGGCGGCGGCGCTGGTCGCCGGACTGCTGACGGTGGGCGCCGCCCCGGCGCCGTCCGCCGCGGCCGGGCCGGACGGTGTCCAGCAGGGGTTGAACGCGCTGGTGCGCCCCGGTGGTGTGCCCGCCGCCCTGGCGAGCGTCCAGGACCGGACGGGCCGGACCCGCACCTACACGGCCGGGGTCGGTGACCTGTCCACCGGCGGGAAGGTGCCGAACGACGGCCAGGTGCGGATCGGCAGCAACACCAAGACCTTCACCGCCGTCGTGGTGCTGCAACTGGTCGGGGAGGGGAAGGTCGCCCTGGACGAGCCGGTCGAGACCTATCTGCCGGGTCTGGTCCGCGGGGACGGGATCGACGGGAACCGGATCAAGGTCCGTGAGCTCCTCCAGCACACCAGCGGGATTCCGGACTACGAGGGCCTGATCGAGGAAGCCGTCCTGCGGGACCGGTACTTCGAGCCCCGCGAGCTGCTGGACCTGGCGCTCCGGCACAAGGCCGAATTCGCCCCGGGGAAGGGATTCCGCTACAGCAGCACGAACTACGTGCTGGCCGGCCTGCTCGTCCAGCGGGTCACCGGCCGCCCGCTCCCCGAGGAGATCGACCGCCGCATCCTCAAGCCGCTCGGACTGCGCCACACCTCCTTCCCGGCCGCCGGGGACCGGACCATCCGGGAGGCCCACCCCAAGGGCTACCGCAGGGATGCCGCGGACGGGCAGCTGCGCGACTTCACCGAGCTGGACCCCTCCGCGGGCTGGGCGGCGGGGCAGATGATCTCCACCAACACCGAGGTCAACCGGTTCTTCACCGCCCTGCTGGCCGGCCGTCTGCTGCCGGCGGCCCAACTCGCCGAGATGCGCACCACCGTGCCGATCGGGGACACCGGCGCCGGCTACGGGTTGGGGATCATCAGCAGGCCGCTGCCCTGCGGCGGTGTCTACTGGGGCCACGGCGGTGACATCGCGGGCTTCGAGAGCCGGGGCGGCGTCACCGAGGACGGCCGTGCCGCCAACGTCACGGTGACCACCGTCCCGGCCGACGAGGCGGGCACGATGCAGGTCGAGAGCGTGGTCGAAGCGGCGCTCTGCCGCTGAACCGGGACCCGATCCGCCGGCCGCCCGGCCGAACCCGCACTTGGAGTCCGCTTGGAGCTCCCGGGAGCGGATCGCATAGGCTCGGCGGTCAGAGCCGGGGTGGGTCCGGGGGAGGGCTGGTGCAGGGCGTGGGCACGGTCCGGATCAGAGTGCTCGGGGCGTTGGCGGCCGAGGTGGACGGCGTGCGGGTGAGCCTCGGCGGGCCGAGGCAGCGCGGGGTGCTCGGACAACTGCTGGTCGCCGGGGGAGCCGTGGTGGCCGCCGAACGGTTGGTGGACGGACTGTGGGGCGGACGGCCGCCGGCCAAGGCGGCGGCCTCCCTGCAGGCGTACATCTCCAACCTGCGCCGGGTGTTGGAGCCCACCCGGGGCCCGCGCGAGCCCGCCAGGGTGCTGGTCAGCGAGGCGCCCGGGTACGCCCTGCGGCTGCCGGACGACGGGGCACTGGACGCCGGGGACTTCGAGCGGCTGGTGGCCCGGGCCCGGGAGCTGCGGCGACCAGGTCCGGCCCGGGAGGCGCTGGAGCTCTGGGACGGCGAGGCGTACGCGGAGTTCGCGGACCGGCCCTGGGCCCTCCGCGAGGTCGCCCGGCTGAACGAACTGCGGCTCACCGCACGTGAGTTGACCATCGCGCTGGCGGTCGAGCAGGGCGACGGCGGTGCCGCCGTGCCCGAGGCCCTGGCACTCACCGAGGAGCACCCGTTCCGCGAGGAGGGGTGGCGGTTGCTCGCGCTGGCCCTGTGGTCGGCGAACCGGCAGGCCGAGGCGCTGGACGCGCTGCGCCGGGCCCGTACCCTGCTGGTCACCGACCTGGGTCTCGATCTCGGGCCCGCGCTGGCCGAGTTGGAGTCGGCGATCCTCAACCAGCGGACCGAGCTGATCGGTGCGCCCGCCCCGGCGGCCGTACCGGCGCCGCAGCCGGAGCTGTTCGTCGGCCGGGCGGACGAGCTGCGGGCGGTGCGGGAGGCGGCGGCCGAGGCGATCGGCGGGGCCCGGGCGGTGGTGCTGGTCAGCGGCGAGGCCGGGGCGGGCAAGAGTGCCCTGCTGCGCCGGCTGCGGTCCGAACTGTCCACCGGTGGCTGGCTGGTGGCCTCCGGCCGGTGCCCGGAGACCGAGGGCGCGCCGCCCGCCTGGGCCTGGACCGAGGCGCTCCGCGAGCTGGCCGGACAGGTCGGCCCGGGACCCGGCGAGGCCGAGGTGCTGGCCCCGCTGCTGGAGGCCGAGGAGCACGCCGCGCGGCGGGGGAGCGACCCGCTGGCGGGCCGGTTCCGGCTGCACCGGGCGGTGGCCGACTGGCTCCGCCGGGCCGCCGCCGACCGCCCGGTGGCCGTGGTGCTGGACGACCTGCACGCCGCCGACCAGGAGACCCGGGCGCTGCTCGCCGAGCTCAGCACCGGTCCGGCCGTGCCCGGCCTGCTGCTGATCGTCGCCCACCGCCCGGGCGAGGGCGATCTCACCGACACGCTGGCCCAGTTGGCCCGGCTCTCGCCCCGGCGGCTGCCGCTGTCCGGCCTGGCCGAGGCCGAGGCGGGCCGGCTGATCGCGGCCGTCTGCCCGACGCCGGTGGACCGCGAGACGGTGGCCGCGCTGGCCGAGCGGACCGGTGGCAACCCGTTCTACCTCCGGGAGAGCGCCCGGCTGCTGGCCGGTGAGGGCGCCCTGGTGGCGGTCACCGAGGTGCCGCAGGGCGTCGGCGACGTGCTGCGCCGCCGGTTCGGGGTGCTTCCCGCCGGGACGGTCGAGGTGCTCCGGCTGGCCGCGGTGGTCGGGCGGGAGGCCGAGGTCGACCTGCTGCTGGCGGCCACCGAGCGGACCGAGGACCAGGTGCTGGCCGCCCTGGAGGCTGCGCTGGCCGGCGGGCTGCTCACCGAACCGGGCCCCGGTGTGGTCCGGTTCACCCACGCGCTGGTCCGGGACACCCTGTACACCGACCTGAGCGGGCTGCGCCGGGCCCGGCTGCACGGCCGGGTCGGCGCGGCCCTGGCCGAGCTGCGTCCGGGCCAACTCTCGGCGCTGGCGCACCACTTCACCCGGGCTGCGGCCGCTGCCACCGCGGAGTCGGCGGTCCGGCACTGCGTCCGGGCGGCCGAGGCGGCCGAGCGGCGCTACGCCCACGAGACCTGCGCGGCGCTGCTGCGGCAGGCGCTCGCCAACCTCGACCTGGTCCCGGCCGGTGACGACGACCGCCCGGCCCGCCGGATCGAGCTGCTCGGCGCCCTGCTCCGGGCCCAGGTCAGGGCCGGTGCCATCACCGCGGCGCTGGCGACCCGGCACACCGCCGTCGCCCTGGCCCGGGAGACCGGCCGGACCGACCTGGCGATCGCCGCCTGGACCGCCTGGACGGTGCCCACCCCCTGGGTCGCGCACGCCTACGGCACCATCGACCAGAGCGCGGTGGACACCCTGACGGGCCTGCTCGCGCTGCCCGGCCTGGCCCCCGCCACCCGCTGCAACCTGCTCGACGCGCTCACCTACGAACTCGACTGCTCGGGCAGCCCGCAGGGCTGGGCGGCGGCCGAGGAGGCGGTGGCGATCGCCCGGGCGGAGCGCGATCCGGTGCTGCTGGCCCATGCGCTGGCCGCCCAGGCGCGGGTGCACGACTACGAGTTGGAGATCGACCTGCGGGTCGAGATCGCCACCGAACTGGCCGCGGTGGCCACCGAGCACGACCTGCCGGCCTACCGCTGGCAGGCCGAGCACCTGTTCAGCACCGCCGCCGCCGTCCGGGGCGACCCGGTGGCGCTGCGCGAGCACATCAGGGCCGGCCTGGTGATCGCCGAGACCTACCACCTGCCGGAGCTGGTCGACGTCGGCCGCTGCCAACTGGGCATGCTGGCCCTGATCGAGAACCGGCCGGCCGAGGCGGACGCCCACTACCAGCAGGCGCTGGACGGCCTGGTGGCCCGGGAGTCACTGCACGCGGCCGGCTTCGGGGCGCTGCACCGGATCACCAGGGCAATCCAACGGGGCACGCTGGGCGTCGAGTTGCCCCTGATCGAGCAGACCGGTTCGGCGTACGGGGCGATCGTCGAGGACGTCCGGGCACTGGCCCTGGTCGAGCTGGGCCGACCGGCCGAGGCCCGGGCCGTCCGCCGCACCGGGCGGGCCGTCCCGCCGGACTACTACCGGTCGTTCTTCCTGACGATCCGGGCGATGGCCGTCATCGCGCTGGACGAACGGGCCGAGGCGGAGGAGGTCCTCACCGAGCTGCTCCCGCTCCGGCACATGATCGCCGGAGCGGCCAGCACCTCGATCGCCCTACGCCCGGTCGCCCTGACCCTCGGCGACCTCGCCACCTACCTCGGTCACCCCGACGCCGCCGAGCACTACCGGCACGCGGCGGACGTGGCCCACCGCTGGAGTGCTCCGCACTGGGCGGCCGAAGCAGGCCGCTCGGCAGCGCGGCCGAAGGGCGGGCCCTACCGCCGGAACACCGCACGGGCAGGAGGACTCGAACCCCCGACCGCAGCCCGAGGACCGCACTCTGCCTACTGAGCCACACCCGCGCACGAGACACCCGGCCGGACTCGAACCGGCGTCCCCCGCCGAGCAGGCGGTGCTCCGGCACCTGAGCTACGGGTGGTCGTGGTCTTGATTCTGCGGCACACCTTGCCCACGGGCCACCGGATTTCGACTTCCCGGGTACGTCATGCCTGGCGGAGGGCGGGGAGCACTGTCTCGGCCACTCGGTAGGCCTCTTCGAGGAGGGGGTTGCCGGAGAGGATGAAGGTGTCGACGCCCAACTCCCGGTACTCCTGAAGGCGTTCGATCACCTGTTGGGTGCTGCCGACCACGGCGGTGCCGGGGCCGGGGCGGAACAGGCTCATGCCCGGCCAGAGGTTGGGGTGGGTCTCCAGTTCGCGGGCGCGGGCCGGCACCCGCCCGCCGTGCTGGCGGAACTGCCGCTGCCAGCCGACGCCGTCCTCCGCGCCGTCCCCCAGCATCCGGGCGTAGGTGGCCTGACTGGTGACGTCGAGCAGCCGGTCGGCGGCGGCCCACGCCTGCTCCTCGGTGTCCCGGACGATCAGGTGCAGCCGCAGACCCAGCCGCAGGGTGCGCCCGTGCGCGGCCGCCCGCGCACGGACCTGGTCGAGCTTCTGCCGGAGCTGGTCCAGCGGTTCGCCCCAGGTCAGGTAGACGTCGACGTGCTCCGCGGCCAGCTCGATCCCCGGCGCCGACGAGCCGCCGAACCACAGCGGGGTGTGCGCCCCGCCCTGGACCGGTGCCAGCTCCCGCAGGGCGGCCCCGGCGTTCGGCAGGTCGTAGAACCGGCCCTTGTGGTCGAACACCTCACCGGCCGTCAGCCGCTTGACGATCGACCAGTACTCGGCGCTGAGCTCGTAGCGCTCGTCGTGCTCCAGGTGCAGACCGGACTGCCGCAGCTGCTCGGTGGAGCCGTTCACCACGTTGAACCGCAGCCGGTCCGGGCCGAACAGCTGACTGAAGGTCAGTGCCATCTTGGCCAGCAGGGTCGGCGAGACCAGCCCGGGGTGCACGGCCAGCAGTGGTTTGAAGCTCGGCCGGGTGACCGCGGCCAGCGCGCTCGCCAGCGGCCAGACGTCGTACAGGTCGGTGGCGAACAGTGCGCCGTCGTAGCCGAGCCGGTCGGCCGCGACGCCGAGTTGCTGGAGGTAGGCCAGATCGACCGGGCGGCGGCCCTCGGGCTCCCAGGGGAAGGCGCCTTCGCGCGGGATGACGTACCAGAGGATCTCGGGCGTGGGCATCAGCGGGCTCCGTGGACGGCGTCGGTGACGGTGATTCGGGTGCGGAGGAAGCCGGCCGCGGCGAGCAGGTCGGCGGCCTCCTGCTGTTCGGCCAGGAAGGCGGCGGAGACCGGCTCCAGCTTCCAGGGCAGGTCCTGGAGTGCCTGCCGCCAGTCGGCGGGCTCGCCGCCCTGGTCCGCGGCGGCGATCGCGGCGGCCTCGTCCAGGTGCCCGGCGGCCCAGGCGTCGGCCTCCGCCAGCGCGGCCACGATCAGCTCGACCAGCTCGGGGCGCCCGGCCGCGAAGTCCCGGCGGGTGAAGAAGACGGACCGGTCGGTGATCACGTCACCGGCCTCGACCAGCGTCCGGACGGTGCCGGCCCGCCGGGCGGCGGACAGCTCCGCGCCCTGCGCCACCCAGGCGTCGACCTCCCCGGCGAGCAGCTGCCCGTACGCGGTCGGGTCCGACCGCAGCGCGGTGATGTCGGTGCCGTACGACAGCCCGGCACCCGCCAGCGCCTTCGCGGTGAAGTGGGTCTGCCAGGAGCCGATCGCCAACGCGACCTTCCCGCCCCGGAGTTCGGCGACGGTACGGATCTCGCTGTCGGCGGCGACCAGCAGCGCGCCGTGACCGGGCCGGGGGGACGAGACGGCGGCGTACACCAGGTCGTGCCCGGCGGCCTGGGCGGTCAGCGGCGGGGTGGAGCCGGTGCCGCCGAAGTCGATGGTGCCGTCGGCCAGTGCGTCCGCAGTGGCCAGCCCGCCGACCTGGTGCCAGGTCACCGTCTCGCCGAGCGGGGCCAGGGCGGCCTCCAGGATGCCGAGCCGGGAGAGGTAGTAGAGCGAGGGGTTGGCGTTGTGCACCCCGATGTTGACGGACATTCAGTTCACTCCAGTGGGGATCGGGGTGTGCACGCCGAGGTCGGCGAGCAGCCGGCGGCGCAGGTCGGCGAAGGCGGGGTCGGCCGGGTCGCGGGGGTGGTCGAACGGGATCCGTTCGTTGGTGACCAGCTTGCCGTCGCGCAGGACGGCGACCCGGTCGGCCAGCCGGACGGCCTCCTCCACGTCGTGGGTGACCAGCAGCACGGCCGGCCGGTGGGCCCGGCAGAGCTCGCCGACCAGATCCTGCATCCGCAGCCGGGTGAGCGCGTCCAGCGCGGCGAACGGCTCGTCCAGCAACAGCAGTTCGGGCTCCCGGACCAGCGCCCTGGCCAGCGCCACCCGCTGGGCCTCGCCGCCGGAGAGGGTGGCGGGCCAGGCGTCCGCGTGCCGTTCCAGGCCCACCTCGGTCAGCGCCCGCAGGCCGGTCTCCCGGCTCGCCGCACCGCGCGGCAGACCGACCGTGACGTTGGCCAGCACCTTCTTGGAGGGCACCAGCCGGGGTTCCTGGAAGACGACGGTGCGGGCCTCGGGCACCAGCACCGTGCCGGCGTCGTGGTGGTCCAGCGCACCGAGGATGCGCAGCAGCGTGGTCTTGCCGGTGCCGCTGGCACCGAGCAGGGCCAGGAACTCGCCCCGGGCGAGGTCCAGGTCCAGGCCGTCCAGCACGTGCCGGGTGCCGAAGGTCCGGCGCAGGCCGCGCAGGTGCACGGCGGTGTTCTCGGGTACCGAGGTGTTCATCGGGCAGCCCCCTGGGTGCGCCATGGCATCAACAGCCGTTCCAGCAACCGGACCACGCCGTCCGCGAGCAGCCCGACCAGGGCGTAGACCAGGATGCAGACGGTCAGGATGTCGGTCCGGGAGTACTCCTGCGCGGTGGACATCAGATAGCCGATCCCGGCCGTCGAGTTGATCTCCTCGGCGGCGATCAGCGCGATCACGCTGAGCGTCATCGACAGCCGCAGGCCGGAGAGCAGGGCGGGCAGCGCCCCGGGCAGCACCACCTCGCGCACCAGCGCCAGCCGGCCGACGCCGAAGCTGCGCATCGCCTCCACCAGCTTGCGGTCGGTGTTGCGCACCCCGCCGGCGGCGGAGACGTACATCGGGAAGCTGGTGGCCACCGCGATCAGCACCACCCGGGCGGTCTCGCCGATACCGAACCAGACCATGAACAGCGGCACCAGTGACAGGAACGGGATGGTGCGCAGCAACTGCACGGAGGAGTCGAGCAGTTCCTCGCCGAGCCGGGAGAAGCCGGTCAGCACGCCGAGGGTGAGGCCGATGCTCGCGCCGATCAGCAGACCGGAGCCGGCCCGGGTCAGCGAGACGGCGAGCGCGTCACCGAGCTGCCCGCTGCCCCACAGCTCGCCGAGGGCCTGCAGCACCGCGCCGGGCGAGGCCAGCAGGTCGTCGGTCAGCACGCCGGTGGCGGAGGCGGCGTACCAGGCGATCAGCACCACCACCGGGCCGAGCGTCCGCAGGCCGAGGGCGAGGCCGGGCCGGCGCGGGCGGGTCGTACGGGGTTTCGGGGCGACCAGGTGGGTGGTGCTCATCCGGCGCTCCCGGGCAGCGTGGTGGCGTCCAGGACGTACGGCTTGACGTCGAAGAAGCCCTTGGTGATCTGCTGGTCGGCGAAGAACCGGGCCACCGTGTGGAACCGGGCCAGGTCCGCCTCGGTGATCGGCTGCGCGGTGCCCTTGGCCTTGTCGATCGGGATCTGGACCGCCCGCTGGGCGTCGCTGACCGCCTCGGGCCCGGTGGTGGTCTGCACGTTGAGGTAGGCGCCCGGGTCCTGCTGCTGCTTGAGCCCGGACTCGTGCAGGTACTCGTAGAGCGCCTTGACCACGGCGGGGTGCGCGTCGGCGAACTTGGTGCGCACCGTCCAGACCGCGTAGTTCTCCGAGCCGACCTGGCCGCCGGTCACCAGGAAGTGCGCATTCCGGTCGGCGAGTTGCGGCACCGAGTAGGTGCCCCAGGTGGACCAGGCGTCCACCTGGCCGGAGTTGAAGACCGGGGCGGCCTGGTTGGGCTGCAGGTAGACCCGGCTGACCTGGTCGACCGGGACGTTGTTCTGCTGGAGCGCCTTGAGCAGCAGGTACTCGCTGGTGCCGCCGTGCCAGACCGCGACCTTCTTGCCGACCAGGTCCTGGACGCTCTTGATCCCGGAGTCGTTCTTGACCAGGATGCCCTCGCCGAGCTGGTCGGGCGCGACCGCGGCGAACAGCTTGAAGCCCGGGGACTGGGCCAGCGCGGCGGTCGCGGAGGTGATCGAGCCCTGGGCGAAGTCCAGTGCGTCGGCGTCGAGTTGCTGGGCGGCGGGGGCGAACGCCCCAGCGGTTCCGGTCCAGGCGACCTTGGCGTTGACCTTGGCCAGCGCCTTGGCGAGCGAGCCGTCCTTCTTGCCGAGCGCCAACAGGCCGGAGTTGCCGTCCTCGGGGATCCGGACCTCGGTCTGTCCGGCCCGGTCACCGGCGGCCGCGTCGCCGCCACCGGTCGAGGAGCCGCAGGCGGCCAGGCCGAGCAGGGCGGCGGCGAGGAGCGCGGCGGACGGGAGCAGGCGGGGGTTCATGGTGTGTCGCTTTCTGCGGAGGCGTCAGACGCCGGTGCGGTGGCGGGAGGCGAGCAGGACACGGGCCTGCTCCAGGGGTGCGGGATCGGCCCAGGCCCGGACGTCGACCGGCTCGGGCAGGAAGCCCTGCGCGTGCAGGAAGCGCTCCTGTCGGGCCAACAGGTCGAGGCGTTCGTCGGAGAGGTCGAGTTGCAGCGAGTGCCCGGTGTCCGGGTGGTACGCGCCGGCCACGCCGTGCTCCCCGGCGCCGGTCTCGGCGCTCAGGATCCGGGCCAGTTCGGCGGGTTGGTCACGAGCCCAGTCGGCGGCCTCGATCAGCACCGCGAGGAAGCGCGCGACCAGGTCGGGGCGCCGGTCCAGCAGGCGCTGGTGGACGGTGATCGGGCGCGGGGTGCCGTTGTTGACCCGGGCCCGGCGGTCGGCCAGCGCGTCCAGGTCGACCGCCACCACCGCGCCGTAGCGGGCGGCGGCCTCGACGGCCAGTGCGCCCTTGACGTACACGGCATCCACCCGGCCGTCCCGCAGGGCGGCCAGCTCGCCCTGCCACTGACCGTGCGCCGAGCCGGCCACCTCGGTCAACTCGGCGTCCGCCAGGGTGAGTCCGGCCTGCGACAGCGCCCCGGCGAAGCCGTGCAGGGCCATCGCCCGCCAGAAGTCGATGCCGATCGCGTGCACCGGCACGGCCAGCCGGAGCCCGCGCAGCTGGGCCGGCTCGCGCACCGGGCTGTCCGCCCGGACCAGGATCGACTGGCGCTCCTCGATCCAGGTGAGCCCGACCAGCCGGGTCCGCTCACCCCGTGAACGGGCCCACAGTGCGGGCACGTTGCCGCCCTCGCGGAACAGTCCGTCCAGCGCGTGGGTGTAGTGGTGGTCGGCGGCCACGGTGGCGGGGACGTCCTGGAGCGAGCGGACGGTGATGCCGTCGGGCGCGAACTCCTCGGCCAGCCAGCCTCGGTCGGCGGCGATTCCGGTCGCGGTGGGCACCGGGCAACGGGTGAACCAGAGTTGGTCCATGACGGGGAACTCCCGGAGGTGGGGTGACGCTCTGTCGCACGGGGGCTCTCACCACGCGGCAAGGCAGGGAAGCGGAACGGGGTCAGCGGGGGCGACAACACCGGACCGGGGGCGGGCACAGCGTGCGAGGTGTGGTCATCGTGCTGCTCCCTTCCGGTTCCGGTGGCCTGGTGACTGGAGGTTTCCACGGTCCTGGGCGTCACGGCAAGGCTTTCCACATGGTGGGAGCCATCTGTTGGCCGAGCCGTCAGACGGTGTAACGGAGGTTCACATTCCGGCAATACTTGCCAGATTGTGGCACTGTTCGCATGCTTGGGACATGACGACGACGGACGCCCCCGCCGGGGCCCAGGCAGTCACCCGGGCCCTCGGACTGCTGCACTGTTTCCGCGACAACGCGGGCGAGCTGAGCGCCTCCGACCTGGCCCGTCGGATGGAGCTGTCCGTCTCCACCTCGCACCGGCTGGCCCGCACCCTGGTCGCCGCCGGCTTCCTCGAACAGGACCGTCGCACCGCCCGCTACCGGCTCGGCCCGTCGGTCGCCGAACTCGGCCAACTCTCGCTGCACCAACGCGGGTTGCACCGGGCCGCACCCGAGCTGGCCGCCCTCTCGGCCGCCACCGCCGCCACCGCCGACCTGGCCATCCGCAGCGGCGGCCACGCGGTCATCCTGGTCGGAGGCTCCGTCCAGCCGAGCACCGGCCTGGGCCTGCGCCGCCCCCTGCACTCCACCGCCCTCGGCAAGGTCCTGCTGGCCTGGGCCCGCCCCGGCGAGGACGACCTCACCGCCCTGCCGCCCCTGCACGCCCAGACCGACCGCACCATCGTCGACCCGGTCGCCCTGGCCGCCGAACTCACCCTGGTCCGGGCGGCCGGCTACGCCCTGAACGACGGCGAATCCGCCTACGGCGTACGGACCTTGGGTGTGCCGGTACTGGACGCGGCGGGCCACGCACACTCCGCCCTCGCGGTCCGCTCCACCCCCGACGTCCTCACCGACGCGCGGCTGCCCTGGTTCCTGTCCCGGGCCAGAGCCTGCGCCGAAGCCCTCGAAGTCCTCCTCCTCGCCCCGAACGAACGCCGACCCCGCACCCTGGACTGACCCACCCCGACTGTCAACGCCCGATGAACACCTCGTGGCACACGCTGCGGGAGTCCGGGGGCTCGGGGCTGTGCTGTTGTGCGGCTCCCCCGCGCGGGCGACGCCGACCTTTCAGCAGGCCGCTCAGGGCTACGGCCCAGGGGCTCGGGGAACTGCGACGCCATCCTCCGGAGCGTGATCACCACGTGAAAGGTCAGGCACTTTCGCCCGAACCCACACCTGAAGCAGACCTCAGCCCCGCCCGGGGTCGACCACACCCGCACCTTCAACCCGCCCCGGGCCCGGCGTCGCAGTTCCCCGAGCCCCTGGCTGCCGCAGCATGTGCCATCGGCGTCGCCCACGCGGCGGAGCCGCACAACAGCACAGCCCCGAGCCCCTGACTCCGTAGCGGGCTGACCACCTGCCAAGAAGATCGGCGTCGCCCACGCGGCGGAGCCGCACACCAGCAGAGCCCCGAGCCCCTGACCGTAGATGCCGAGGCACCTGCCCAAAGGTCCGCGTCGCCCACCCGGCGGAGCCGCACAACAGCAGAGCCCCTGGTGCACTTGCAAGTGGGTTCCAAGTGGCGGTGTGCAGGGTGGAGGAGTCTCAACGGATTCCGCCGGAAGGCCTCTGCACATGTCCTCGTTCCTCGGTCGTCTGGGTGGCGCTGCCGCTGCCAGGCCGTGGCGTACCCTGCTCGTCTGGCTCCTGATCCTGGTCGCGGCCTTCGGCCTGGCCGCCGCTGTCGGTGGTGAGCCGCGTGACAACTACCGTGTCCCGGGCACCCGTTCGACCGCCGGGGGTGACCTGCTGGCCGAGCGGTTCCCGGAGATGTCCGGCGCCGGTGCCCGGGTGGTGGTGCACGACCGGGCGGGCGCCCGGCTGCCGGTGGCGGCGCTGGCCGAGCTGCGGCAGCGGCTGACCGAGCTGCCGAAGGTGGCCACCGTGGGGGAGCCGGTGCTCTCCGGGCGGGGTGACACCGCGCTGTACCAGGTCGGCTACCGGGTGCCGGTCACCGAGTTCAAGGGCTCGGAGGGGCTGGACGCGCTCCGGGCGGCCGGGAAGCCGGCCGAGGCGGCCGGGCTGCAGGTGGAGTTCGGCGGTCAGCTGCCGGAGAACTTCTCCGCCCCGGACGGCACCGCCGAGCTGGTCGGTGTGGTGGCCGCGCTGGTGATCCTGGTGCTCGCGCTCGGCACGCTGGTCTCGGCCGGGCTGCCGCTGCTGGTGGCGCTGGCCGGGCTCGGGCTGGGGACGGCGCTGACCACGCTGCTGGCCGCCGTCACCGAGATCAGTGCCACCGCCCCGACCGTGGCCACCATGGTGGGCCTGGGGGTGGGCATCGACTACGCGCTGCTGCTGGTGAGCCGTCATGTCGAGGGGCTGCGCAAGGGGCTGACCAAGCAGCAGGCCGCCGTCGGGGCGACCGCGACGGCCGGGTCCTCGGTGGTGGTCGCGGGGGCCACGGTGCTGGTCTCGCTGCTCGGGCTGCGGCTGGCCGGGCTCTCCACCTACTCCTCGTTCGGCTACGCGACCTTCGCGGTGGTCGGCGCCGTGATGCTGGCCTCGCTGACCCTGGTGCCCGCACTGTGCTCGCTGGCCGGGCCGCGCCTGCTGCGCCGCGCCGAGCGGGCCGAGCGGGCCGATCCGGCCGCACCGGTGGCGGCGGGGCCGACCAGGACCGAGCGGTGGGCCCGGCTGATCGGGCGGCGTCCGGTGGCCGCCGGGCTGGCCTCGCTGGTGGTGCTGCTCGCGCTGGCCGCACCGATGCTTGGGATGCGGACCTGGCCGCAGGACGCGGGCAGCCAGGCGGCGGGCAACACCACCCGCAAGGCGTACGACCTGGTGGCCGAGGCCTACGGCCCGGGGGCGAACGGCCCGCTGCTGATAGCGGTCGACCTGCGCACCCTGCCCGCCGGCGAACTCCCCTCCCTGGAGGCCCGATTGAAGGCCGACCCGGGTGTCGCGGCGGTGACCCCCGCGGTGCAGAACCGGGCCGGTGACGCGGCGGTGGTCTCGGTCACCCCGAGCACCGGACCGCAGGACGAGCTGACCACCGAGCTGCTGGACCGGCTGCGCGGCGGGGTGCTGCCGGCCGGTGCGGAGGCGACCGGGGTGGTCGCGGTGTTCGCCGACATCTCCCAGCGGCTGAGCGAGCGGCTCTGGATCGTGGTCCCGTTCGTGGTGGCGCTCTCGCTGATCCTGCTGACCGTGCTGTTCCGGGCGCCGGTGCTGGCGGTCAAGGCGGCCGCGATGAACCTGCTCTCGGTGGCCGCCGCGTACGGGGTGACCACGGCGGTGTTCCAGTCCGAGGCCGGGGCGAAGCTGCTCGGGCTGCCGCACGCGGTGCCGGTCTCCAGCTGGGTGCCGATCCTGATGTTCACCGTGCTGTTCGGGCTGTCGATGGACTACGAGGTCTTCCTGCTGGCCCGGGTCCGGGAGGACTGGCTGGCCACCGGGGACGCCAGGGGCAGCGTGGTGCGCGGCCTGTCGGCGACCGGACGGGTGATCAGCAGTGCGGCGGCCATCATGGTCGCGGTCTTCGTCGGCTTCGCGCTGGACCCGGACATCACGGTGAAGATGATGGGCGTCGGAATGGCGGCCGCCGTCCTGGTGGACGCCACCGTGGTCCGGCTGCTGCTGGTGCCCGCCACCATGACGCTGCTCGGCCGGGCCAACTGGTGGCTGCCGGCCTGGCTGGACCGGCTGCTGCCCGAGCTGCGGATCGAGCCGGGGGAGCCCACCGCGCCGGCCAGGGAGCTCGTCCCGGCCTGACGGCGGATCAAGGTCCGGAAGCCCAGTCGGGCTTCCGGACCTTTCGCATGGGGTGAGAGATGTGGCCGCCACGGAGTGTCTGAAAAGGACATAAGCCTATATATGCGATGTAATCGCAGGCATGATCAGCCCTCGGCCCGCTGCCGATCACAGCCCTGGAGCCCCGCCGGCCCGGTGGGGCGACGACCGGCTGACCATGTCCGGCTCCCCGCTCCCCTGACCGGCCCTGCGCTGGTCGGCACCACCGGCCTATGACCCCCAGCTGAAGGACCACGATGGACTGGATCACCGATCACGTCTTCAAGCCCTATCCGGAACTACTGATCTTCCTCACCATCGCGATCGGCTTCCTGGTCGGGAAGATCCGCTACAAGGCCATCGGGCTCGGCGCGGTGACGGGCTGCCTGGTCGCCGGGCTGTTCACCGGCTGGGTGACCGACGTGAGCGTCAACGGCACGGTGAAGTCGGTGTTCTTCATCATGTTCCTGTTCGCCCTCGGCTACAAGGTCGGCCCGCAGTTCTTCCGCGGCCTGAAGAAGGACGGCCTGCCGCAGGTCACGGTCGCGGTGGTGGTCTGTGTCACCGGCCTGCTGGTCTGCTGGGGCTTCGCCGAGATGCTCGGCTACGGCCCCGGGCTCGGGGCCGGCCTGCTGGGCGGCGCGCTCACCCAGTCCGCCGTGATCGGTGTCGCGCAGGACGCGATCGGCAACATCCAGGGCCTGAGCCCGGATCAGATCACCGCCCAGCAGAACCTGGTGCCGGTCGCGTACGCGGTCACCTACCCGCTCGGCACCATCCTCTGCGCGGTGCTGCTGGCCAACATCGCGCCCCGGCTGCTGAGGAGCAACCTGGCGGAGGACTCGAAGGTGCTGGCCGTCGAGCTGGACGCGCCGGAGGCCGACCCGGACCTCGCCGAGGGCTACTACGAGGTGGTGCTGCGCGCCTTCACGGTCGCGGGCAACGGCCTGGTCGGCCGGACCATCGAGGACATCGAGGCCCAGCAGTACGAGCAGGGCCGCCGGATCTACCTCACCCGGGTCCGCCGGGACGGCGAGATCCTGGACCACACCCAGCAGACCGTGATCCAGCAGGGCGACGTGGTCGCGGTCAGTGCGCTCCGGCACGACCTGGTGGACTTCGACGCGGTCCGGCAGATCGGCCCCGAGTCGGATGACGCCGGTCTGCTCAGCTACCAGACCGAGCACCTGCACGTGGTGGTCTCCAACAAGGAGCACCTGGGCAAGACGGTGGCCCAGGTCCGCCGGGAGCCGTTCATGGTCGGTGTCTTCATCGACAAGGTCTACCGCTCCGGCGCGGAGTTCCCCTACCGGCTCTCCACCGAGCTGGAGCGCGGCGACACCCTGGTGCTGACCGGCCCCAAGCGGCTGGTCGACCCGGCCACCGCGGCGCTCGGCAAGCCGGTGCCGACCAGCTTCGCCACCGACATGATCTGGGTCGGCCTGGGCATCTTCCTCGGCGGCTGCATCGGCATCCCGGCGCTGACCGCCGGCGGTGTGCCGATCTCGCTCTCCACCTCCGGCGGCGCGCTGATCATGGGTCTGGTCTTCGGCTGGATCCGCGGCAGGTACCCGACCTACGGCAACGTGCCGCCCGGTGCGCAGTGGTTCATGGACACCTTCGGGCTGTGCGCCTTCGTCGGCATCGTCGGCATCAACGCCGGCCCGAGCTTCAGCAGCGGTCTCTCCCAGGCGGGTTGGGGCCTGCTGGTGTGGGGCGCGGTGGCCACCGTGATCCCGCTGATCGTCGGCATCCTGGTCGGCCACTTCGTCTTCAGGATCCGGACACCGATCCTGATGGGCGTGGTGGCCGGTTCGCAGACCACCACCGCCGCGATCGGTGCGATCAACGAAGAGGCCAAGAGCCAGATCCCGACGCTCGGTTACACCATCCCGTACGCGGCAGGCAACGTCCTGCTGACCATCTGGGGCGCCATCATCGTCGCCCTGCTCGGTTAGCCCCCAAGGAGAGACACCGTCATGAGCAAGCCTTCGATCAGCCGCGAAGAGATCCGTCGCCTGGCCCAGCTCAGCCCGTTCGAACTCAAGGGCAGGTTCATCGAGTTGGCCCAGGCGTACCAGGCCGACGAGCCCGGGCAGAAGGGCAAGTCGAACACGCACATGCTGAACGCCGGGCGCGGCAACCCGAACTGGATCGCCACCGGCCCGCGCGAGGCGTTCCTGGCGCTCGGTCACTTCTCGCTCTCCGAGAGCCGCCGGGTGTGGACCGCCGACAACCTGGGCGGCATGCCGGAGCAGCAGGGCATCGCCGAGCGCTACGACAAGTTCACCCGCTCGCACCCCGAGCTGCCCGGCATCGAGCTGCTGACCGCCTCGATCGACCTGGCCGTGGAGCGGTTCGGCTTCGACCGGGACGCCTGGATCCACGAGCTGGCCGACTCCACGGTGGGCGACAACTACCCGGTGCCGGACCGGATGCTGACGCACGCTGAGCAGGTGGTCCGGGGCTACCTGCGGGAGGAGCTGATGGACGCCGAGCCGCCTGCCGACCAGCTCGACCTGTTCGCCACCGAGGGCGGCACCGCCGCGATGTGCTACATCTTCGACTCGCTGATGAAGAACGGCATCCTGCACAAGGGCGACAAGATCGCCCTGATGGTCCCGGTGTTCACTCCCTACATCGAGATCGCCGAGCTGGACACCTTCGACTTCGAGGTGGTCAAGGTCGAGGCGTCCAACTTCGCCGAGACCGGGGTGCGCGGCTGGCGCTACCCGACCGAGGAGGTGGCCAAGCTGGAGGACCCGGCGGTCAAGCTGGTCTGCCTGGTCAACCCCTCCAACCCGCCGTCGCTGGCGCTCTCCCAGCGGGTCGCCGACCAGATCAAGCAGATCGTGGCGACCAGGAACCCCAACCTGATCGTGGTCACCGACGACGTCTACGGCACCTTCGTGAACGGCTTCCGCACCCTCGCCGCCGAGCTGCCGAGGAACAGCCTGCTGGTGTACTCGTACTCCAAGCACTACGGCTGCACCGGTCACCGGCTGGGTGTGATCGGCCTGCACCACGACAACGTGCTGGACGCGATGCTGGCCGAGCTCCCGGCCGAGGAGAAGGCCCGGCTGAACAAGCGCTACGGCACCCTCACCCTGGAGCCGGAGAAGATCCGCTTCATCGACCGGCTGGTCGCCGACTCCCGGCAGGTGGCGCTCAACCACACCGCCGGGCTGAGCCTGCCGCAGCAGGTCCAGATGACGCTGTTCTCGCTGTTCGCGCTGCTCCCGGAGGGCAAGGCGTACAAGGCCAAGGTGCAGGAGATCGTCCACCAGCGGCTGGCGCTGCTGCTCGAGGGCTCCGAGATGAAGATCGCGGAGGACCCGCAACGGGCCGGGTACTACATCGAGTTGGACCTGCTGGCGGAGGCCGAGCGGACTGCGGGGCCGGAGTTCGCGGAGTACCTGCAGAAGACCTACGAGCCGACCGAGCCGCTGTTCCGGCTGGCCGAGCAGACCGGTGTGGTGCTGCTCAACGGCGGTGGCTTCGACGGGCCCGAGTGGTCGGTCCGGGTCTCGCTGGCCAACCTGGACGACCTGGACTACCTGAAGATCGGCCACCACCTGCGGCAGATCTTCCTGGACTACCGCTCCGAGTGGGAGCAGTCCAAGGCCTGATCCCGCACCGGAAGGGGCCCCTGCGGGGGCCCCTTTCCGCTGCCCCGGGGCGCATGCTGGAGAGAGGCATCGACGCTTCGGAGGCGGTCATGGACATCCGATCCCCCGCAGGTGTGGTGGTCGGGGTGGACGGTTCCCCCCATGCCACGGTGGCGGCCGACTGGGCCGCCCAGGAGGCCGAACGGCGCGGCTGCGGGCTGCACCTGGTGTACGCCGTCAACACCGGGACGGTCACCCTCTCGCCACGCTCCGGCGCCGCGGTGACGGACCTGATCCTGAAGAACGCGCAGGCCGTGCTGGACGAGGCGATCGACCTGGTCGGTGCCGCCCACCCGACCCTGCGCCCGACCGGTGACGTGGTGCCCAGGGACGCCGCCGCCGCGGTGCTGGCCGCCGCCGAGCACGCCGAGCTGGCGGTGGTCGGCACCCGTGGCCACGGCGGCTTCGCCGCGCTGCTGCTCGGTTCGGTCAGCCTGCGGGTCTGCGCGCACGCGAGCTGCCCGGTGGTGGTGGTCCGGGTCCCGCCGGAGCGGGGCGACTGCGTGCTGGTGGCGATCCGGGAGGAGCGGGACGCCGAGGCGCTGCGGTTCGGGGCCGGGCAGGCCCTGCGGGCCGGGCTGCCGCTGCGGGCGCTGCACACCTGGTCGCCGGTGGTCGCGGACGTCACCCGCGGCGCGCCGCTGCTGGACGAGTCGGGGGAGGAGGCCAGGCTGCACGAGCAGCTGCTGAGCCGCACCGTCGACCCGGTCCGGCAGGAGTTCCCCGAGCTGGCGATCGAGGCCGAGGACCACAGTGGCCCGACCGCCGCCACCCTGGTCGAGGCCTCCAAGGGGGCGGCCCTGCTGGTGGTGGCACGGCACCGGCCCGCGCCGCACCTCGGCCTGCGGCTGGGCACCGCCGTGCACGCGGTGCTGCACCACGCGCACTGTCCGGTGGCGGTGATCCCGCTCTGAGCCCGTCCTGACGTCCGGTCAGGCCCAGAGCCGCAGACCGGCCGTCAGCTCCCGGATGCAGCGGGCGCCCAGCTCGGCGATCCGCTCCGGCGGGTCCGCGGTCTCCGCCCAGGTCTCCAGCGCCACCCGCATCGCGGTGTTGGCGGCCGCCGCCGCCAGCCGCAGTTCCAGCGGGTCGGCGCCGTGCCCGGCCAGGGTGCCGAGCACGGGGGCGAGGGCGAGCTCGGACTCGTGGTGCACCCGGTGCCAGACCGCGAGCAGGTCCGGCTCGGTGGGGGTGATCCGGAGCAGGCCGCGGACCCACTCGAAGGTGGCGGCCGGGTACGCGGCGGAGGGGCTGAGGGCGATCCGGGCGGAGTGCTCCAGTGCCTCCGGGACGGAGAGCTCGGGCGGGCTGAGCGCCAGCTCGGTGACCCAGTGCCTGACCCCGCCGGAGAGCAGCGGCGCGACCGCGTCCTCCTTGGTGCGGAAGTACCGGTAGAAGGTGCGCAGCGAGACCCCGGCCGCGCGGGCGATCGCCTCCGCGGTGCAGCCGGCCGCGCCGTGCTCGGCGAACAGCCGGGCGGCGGCCAGCGCGATCTCCTGCTGGGTGGTGGCCTTGCGGCGCTCGGTGAGGGAGGGGCGTTGGTCTGACACGGGACGAGTCTAGGGCCGAACGGGCACGGAGTGCGTTTGTGGCACAACGTGCCATCTAGGCGTAACGTGAAGGCGAATCACCGGATCATCCAGCAGGAGAGCACCATGAACCGCTTCGAGGGCCGCCGCGTACTGATCACCGGCGCGGGCTCCGGCATCGGCCAGGCCACCGTCCGCCGCGTCCTGGCCGAGGGCGGCCGGGTCGTCGGCGCCGACGTGGCCGAGACCGGCCTGGCCGCCACCCGCGAGCTGGCCGCCGCCGACGGCACCGCCGACCGGCTCACCACGCTCGTCGTCGACATCGGCGACGAGGGCTCGGTGGTGGCCGGGGTGGCCGCCGCGATCGACACCCTGGGCGGCCTGGACGCCCTGGTGAACGCGGCCGGCATCCTGCGTTCGGAGCACACCGACCGTACCGGCCTGGAGCTGTGGAACACCGTCCTGCGGGTCAACCTGACCGGCACCTTCCTGATGACCCGTGAGGCGCTGCCCGAGCTGCTCGCCACCGGGCGCGGCGTGGTGGTCAACTTCAGCTCCACCTCGGCGAGTTTCGCCCACCCGTACATGGCGGCGTACGCGGCCAGCAAGGGCGGCGTGCAGTCCTTCACCCACACCCTGGCGGCCGAGTACGCCAAGCAGGGCCTGCGCGCGGTCTCGGTCGCGCCCGGCTCGATCAGCAGCGGGATGACCGACGCCTCCGGCACCAGCGGCCAGAACCGCGGCCCCGGCATCCCGGCCGACGCCGACATGTCGCTGTTCGCCAAGCTCAGCCCGGCGCTGCAGTCGGGCAACGGGTACGGCTTCGCCGGGCCCGAGGCGGTGGCGGCCGTGGTCGCGATGCTGGCCTCGGACGACGGCGCGTTCGTCACCGGCACCGAGCTCCGGATCGACGGCGGCACCCACGCCTGACCCGACACGCCGGGCCGGGGTCCAGCCGGGCCGGGCCACCCCTTCGCCGTCATGATGACCGCAACGGTCGGACGAGGTGAAGGCGGTGGCCCGTGCGGGACCGGGTGCTGAACGTGCTGAGGCTCTGCTTCGGCCTGCTGGCGGCCGTCGCGCTCGGGGTGCAGGCGCACCGGAGCGCCACGCTGGACCTGTCGATGGTGAGCTTCTTCAGCTACTTCACCAACCTGAGCAACATGGCCGGGGTGCTGGTGCTGCTGGCGGGCGGCGCGCTCGGGCTGCTCGGCCGGGGCCGGGTGCCGGAGCTGCTGCGCGGCGCGGTGGTGCTCTATCTGACCGTCACCGGCCTGGTCTACCTGGTCGCGCTCTCCGGCTACGACCTCGGGCCGCTGCTGCCCTGGGTGAACACCGTGGTGCACCGGCTGATGCCGCTGGTGCTGCTGGCCGACTGGCTGGCCGACCCGCCGGGCCGCCCGATCGGCCGTCAGCGGGCGCTGTGCTGGCTGCTGTTCCCGCTGCTCTACCTGCCGTACTCGCTGATCCGGGGCGCGGTCACCGACTGGTACCCGTACCCCTTCCTGGATCCCCGGCACCCCGGCGGCTACAGCCGGGTCGCGGTGGCCTGCACGCTGGTCACGCTGGCCTTCGTCGGGGTGGGCGAGCTGATCCGGTGGGCGGGCAACCGGCTGGGCGAGGGTCGGGAGCCACGCCCGAGTTGACGCTCCGTCGGCCCGGCTGAATCGGACATATCGGGCAAATGGTTGATACGCTCCCGGCGTGGCCGACGAACAGGACGACGGGCAGCCGAACTCCGTGCGCGAGCCGTCCGTGGCCGACGCCGTCCTCCCGATGGCCGTCCTGGTGCTGCTGGTCGGCGGCGCCCTCGCGCTGTTCGGGCTGGACGCGCTGGACGGGCCGATCCAGGTCGCGCTGATCCTCTGCGCGATGGTCGCGGCGCTGGTGGCGCTGAAGAACGGTCACCGCTGGGAGGAGATCCAGCGGGCCGGTCAGGGCGCGCTCTCCTCGATCACCAGCGCGATGTTCATCCTGCTGGCGGTGGGCGCGCTGATCGGCGTCTGGAACCTCTCCGGCACCATCCCCACCCTGGTCTACTACGGCATCCAGATCCTCTCGCCGAGCTGGTACTACGCGGCGACCGCGCTGATCTGCGGCCTGATCGCGCTCAGCATCGGCAGCTCCTGGACCACGGCCGGCACCATCGGGGTCGGCCTGGTCGGGGTGGCCGGGATGCTCGGCGTCTCCACCGCCGGCACGGCCGGTGCGGTGATCTGCGGCGCCTACCTCGGCGACAAGCTCTCGCCGCTCTCCGAGACCACCGTGCTCACGGCCCAGCTGGTCGGGGTCGACCTGCACCGGCACATCAGGCGTCAGGCCTGGACCTCGGTCCCGGCGTTCGCGCTGGCCTTCGTGGTGCTGCTGGTGCTCGGCCTGGTGCAGGGGCCGCAGGTGCACAACCCGGTCGGCGAGGCCACCGAGCTGAGCGCGCTGAACGGGATCTACCGGATCACCCCGCTGAACCTGCTCCCGCTGGTGCTGCTGGCGGTGCTCTCGGTCCGCAAGGTCCCGGCCTCGCTGGCGCTGGCCTGCTCCACGCTGTTCGCCGGTCTGCTCGGGGCGCTCCTGCAGCCCTCGGTGGTGGCCGACTTCGTGGCGGGCGGCGGGAACCCGGTGGTCGAGTCGGTCAAGGCGGTCTGGTCGGCGATGGCGAACGGCTTCGCCATCGACACCGGCATCGGCGAGATCGACCGGCTGCTCTCCCGGGGCGGCATGGACGGCATGCTGGGCACCCTCTGGCTGATCATCGGCGCGGTCACCTTCGGCGCGCTGCTGGAGGAGTTCGGCCTGATCAACCGGCTGGTGGACCCGCTGATCCGCTCGGCCGGCAGCACCGGACGGCTCTTCTGCACCGTCTTCGCCTGCGCCTTCGGCCTGAACGTGGTCGCGGGCGACCAGTACATCGCGCTGGTGCTGCCCTCCCGGGTGTTCCGGCTGGAGTTCGAACGACGCGGCCTGGCCCCGACCAACCTGTCCCGGCTGGCGGCGGACAGCGGCACCGTCACCTCGCCGCTGGTGCCGTGGAACTCCTGCGGCGCCTTCATGGGCGCGGTGCTCGGCGTGCCCACCCTGTCCTACCTGCCGTACTGCGTCTTCAACTACGCCAGCCCGGCCCTGAGCGTGCTGTACGGCATCACCGGCTTCAAGGTCGAGCGGACCGGGGCCGTCCCGGATCCCGAGCAGCGGTAGAGAGCGAGGCAGCGATGAGCAGTGCCGAAGTCGGTGGCGCCCCGGAGGCGGCCGCGGGGAGCGGGTCCTCGACGACCGCGAAGCTGACGCTGCTGACCCTGACCATGATGGTGGTCGGGTCGATGGTCGGCGCCGGGGTCTTCTCGCTGCCACGCCGCTTCGCCCAGGAGACCGGTGTCGCGGGGGCGTTGATCGCCTGGGGGATCGCCGGGACGGGCATGCTGATGCTCGCCTTCGTCTTCCAGACGCTGGCGGTCCGCAAGCCCGACCTGGACGCCGGCGTCTACGCCTATGCCAAGGCCGGGTTCGGCGAGTACCCGGGCTTCTTCGCCGCCTTCGGCTACTGGGCCAGCGCCTGCGTCGGCAACGTGACGTACTGGGTGCTGATCATGTCGACGGTCGGCGCGATCGCACCGGCGCTCGGCGACGGCGACACGGTGCTCGCGGTGGTGCTCTCCTCGTTCGGCCTGTGGGGCTTCTTCTTCCTGATCCGACGGGGCGTCAGGGAGGCGGCGGCGATCAACCGGATCGTCACCATCGCCAAGATCGTGCCGATCCTGGTCTTCGTCCTGCTCGCGCTGTTCTGCTTCAAGCCCTCGGTGTTCGCCGACAACTTCGCCGGCGCCGACTACGCGGGCTCACTGTTCCAGCAGGTCAAGGGCACCATGCTGGCCACCGTCTTCGTCTTCCTGGGCGTCGAGGGGGCGAGCGTCTACTCCCGCCACGCCAAGCGGCGGGAGGACGTCGGCCGGGCCACCGTGCTCGGCTTCCTGAGCGTCTTCGCGGTCTTCGCCTCGGTCACCATCGTCTCCTACGGCATCCTGCCGATGGGCGAGATCGCCGGGTTGCGGCAGCCCTCGATGGCCGGGGTGCTGGAGGAGGCGGTCGGCACCTGGGGCAAGGTCTTCGTCAGCATCGGGCTGATCGTGTCGGTGCTCGGCGCCTACCTGGCCTGGTCGCTGATGGCGGCCGAGGTGCTCTTCGTGGCCGCCAAGGACAAGGACATGCCGCGCTTCCTGGGCAGGGTCAGTTCCGCCGACGTCCCGGTGCCCGCGATGGTGATGACCACGGTGCTGTCCCAGGTCGTGCTGGTGGTCACGTACTTCTCCGACGACGCGTTCAACTTCGCGCTCGACCTGACCAGTGCGCTCACCCTGATCCCGTTCCTGCTCGCGGCGGGCTACGCGGTGAAGATCGCCGTCGCCCGCGACCCGCTGACCGGCCGTCGGCAGGGGAGCACCGGCGAGCTGCTGGTGGCCGCGCTGGCCACGCTCTACACCGCGTTCCTGCTCTACGCGGCGGGCCTGAAGTTCGTGCTGGTCTCCTTCATCGTCTACGCCCCGGCCACCGTGCTGTTCGTGATGGCCCGGCGGGAGCAGGGGCGGAAGCGCTTCTCGCCCGCCGAGCTCGTCATCCTCGCCGTCTCGATCGCCGGTGCGGTCGTCGGCGTGATCGCCCTGGCCGTCGGCTGGATCAGCCTCTGACGCTCCGTCGCTCCCGGCCCACCGAAGAAAGGCATCCCATGACCACCGACGACACCGCGGCCAGGCCCGCCAACGGAGTCCACTCCGAGGTCGGCCGACTGCGCAAGGTACTGGTCTGCGCACCGGGCCTCGCGCACCGCAGGCTCACCCCGTCCAACGCCGACGACCTGCTCTTCGACGACGTGATGTGGGTGGAGAACGCCCAGCGCGACCACGCCGACTTCGTCAACAAGCTGACCCAGCGCGGCGTCGAGGTGGTCGAGCTGCACGAGCTGCTGGCCGAGACGATGGCCCGGCCCGGTGCCCGGGACTGGCTGCTCGACCGCAAGATCATCGCGAACGAGGTCGGCATCGGCCTGCTCGACGGCACCCGGGGCTTCCTGGAGACGCTGGCCCCCCGCGAGCTGGCCGGGTTCCTGATCGGCGGCCTGGCCACCTCCGACCTGCCGGAGGACTTCCGCTCCGGCTACCTGGCGCTGGCCCGGGAGTCCACCGGCGTCCGGGAGTACCTGATGCCGCCGCTGCCCAACACCCTCTACACCCGTGACACCACCTGCTGGCTGTACGGCGGTGTCACGCTGAACCCGCTGTACTGGCCGGCCCGGCACGACGAGACGCTGCTGATGAAGGCCGTCTACGAGTTCCACCCCGACTACGCGGGCTCCAAGGTCTGGTGGGGCGACCCCGAGGTGGACTGGCGGCAGGCCACCTTCGAGGGCGGCGACATCATGCCGGTCGGCAACGGCGTGGTGCTGATGGGGATGAGCGAACGGACCTCCCGGCAGGCCATCACCCAGGTCGCGGCCGAGCTGTTCCGGCACGGCGCGGCCGAGCGGGTGGTGGTGGCGGGCATGCCCAAGCTGCGCTCCGCGATGCACCTGGACACCGTCTTCACCTTCGCCGACCGGGACGTCGTCACCCTCTACCCGGCCATCATGGACGCGGTGCACACCTTCTCGCTGCGCCCCTCCGACCGGGCTCCCGGGGTGGAGATCGTCGACGAGGCGCCCCGGAGCTTCGTCGAGGTGGTCGCAGAGGCGCTCGGCCTGCCGGAGCTGCGGGTGATCGAGACCGGCGGCGACGTGTACGCCTCGGAGCGCCAGCAGTGGGACAGCGGCAACAACGCCGTCGCGCTGGAGCCGGGCGTGGTCTTCACCTACGACCGGAACACCCAGACCAACACCCTGCTGCGGAAGGCCGGGGTGGAGGTCATCACCATCGTCGGTGCCGAACTCGGCCGTGGGCGCGGCGGCGGCCACTGCATGACCTGCCCGATCATCCGTGACGCCGTCGACTTCTGACGCCGGGTCGGCCCCGGTGCCGCGGGTGGTGCGCCGGCTGCCGTCCTGGGGAGCGCTGGCCGGCGCGGTGGTCTGCTACTGCCTGTCCTTCACGCCCTCGCTGATCCCCCGGGCCTGGTGGCTGCAGGCCGCCGCCGGGGCGATCACCGCCGCGTTCGGGTACGGCATCGGTGCCTTCCTGCAGTGGCTGCTGCGGCGCTGCGGGGTCACGGTCCCGGCGGGGGTGCGCCGTGGGGCCTGGCTCGCGTCGGCGGCGGCCGGCACGGTGGCGGTGGTGTTCGTGACCGCCTGGAGCGTGCGCTGGCAGGGCGACCTGCGGCGCGCGGTCGGGATGGACCCGCGGATCAGCTGGTGGCAGTGGGTGCTGGTACTGCCGGTGGCGCTGCTGCTGGCCGGGCTGCTGGTGCTGATCGCCCGGCTGGTCCGGCTGGGCACCCGGCTGATCGCCCGTCAGCTCGGCCGGGTGATCCCGCCCTGGGCGGCGGCCACCGGCGCGGTGCTGGTGGCCGCGGTGCTGGTGGTCGGGCTGGTGCAGGGCTTCCTGCTGCGCGGGCTGCTGAACGTCGCGGAGCGCGCCGCCGGGCTGACCGACCGGTCCACCTCGCCCGGCATCGTCCGGCCCGAGCTGGCCACCCTGTCCGGCAGCCCGGCCTCCCTGGAGGACTGGGACAGCCTGGGGGCCAAGGGCCGGGACTTCATCGGCCAGGCCACCACCGCCGGGCAGATCACCGAGTTCTCCGGGCGGCCCGCCAAGGACCCGGTCCGGGTCTACGTGGGCCTGCGCTCCGCCGACACCCTGGAGCGGCGCGCCGCGCTGGCCGTCGCCGAGCTCGACCGTACCGGCGGCTTCGCCCGCCAGGTGCTGGTGGTGGTCAGCACCACCGGCAGCGGCTGGGTGAACGAGCAGATCGCCACCCCGCCGGAGTACCTGTACGGCGGCGACAGCGCCCTGGTGGCGATGCAGTACTCCTACCTGCCGAGCTGGATCTCGTTCCTGACGGAGGACCAGGCCTCGGACGCCGGGGCCGCGCTGATCGACGCCGTGTACGCCCACTGGTCCGCGCTGCCCGCCGACCACCGGCCCAAGCTGCTGGTGGCGGGGGAGAGCCTGGGCTCGTACGCCACCGAGCGGGCCTACCCGGACGGGGTGGCCGGGCTGGCGGCCCGCACCGACGGTGCGCTGCTGGTCGGGCCGACCCCGGACAACCCGATCCGACGCGACGTCACCGACGGCCGGGACCGGGGCAGCCCGGTCTGGCGGCCGCAGTACCGGGACGGCCGGACGGTGCGGTTCGCCCAGACGCCGGCCGACCTCGGCCTGCCCGACGGGCCGTGGGACCCGCCGCGCGTGGTCTACCTGCAGAACGGCAGCGACCCGGTCACCTGGTGGGAGCCCTCGCTGATCTGGCGCCGCCCGCCGTGGCTGGACCGGCCCCGGGCCGCCGACGTGTCACCGACCATGCGCTGGTACCCGTTGGTCACCTTCTGGCAGGTCAGCTGCGACCTGGCGGCGGCCAACGACGTCCCGGCCGGGCACGGCCACCGGTTCGGCACGCTCCCGGTGTACGCCTGGGCGGCGATCGCGCCGCCACCGGGCTGGACGGCGGCCGACAGCGCCCGGCTGGACGCCCGGCTGCGGGCCGGATCGTGAGCCAACTCCGTTGACCGCCAACCGGGTTGGCCGTCACCCGGATGGCGCACCTCTGGTCGCCGCAGCGGCCGGGCCTGCGAAGCATGAAGGGCGGAGCACCACCGACCAGGAGGCAGTCGTGACCGGAGCAGCAGGCGGGTACGGAACGGACCGGCGGCGCGGGATCGCCGCCCTGGCGGCGGTGGGCGCGGCGGCCGCCCTGCTGGCGGCCTGCGGCAGCAGCGGCTCGTCCGGCGCCACGCCGTCGGCCGGCAGCAGTCTGTCGGTGGCGCCGAACCCGTCCTCCTTCTCCGGCTCGCCGCCGTCCGCGTTCGCCTCCGCCGCGGCCTCGATCTCGGCGGCGGCGTCCTCCGCCTCGGCCGCCGCTGCCTCCTTCGAGGCCTCGGTGTCGGCCTACGCGGCGCAGCACCAGGAGCGGGCGGTTGCCGCGCTCAAGGGGGTCGAGGGCAGCGGCAACGCGGTCTCCGACGTGACGCTGACCGGGGTGCCGCTGGCCAGTTCCGGCGGCATCCAGGCGGCCGTGGTGAACATCGTCAACCGGACGTCCGCGGCCGCCTCGTACGCCGTCCAGGTGGACTGGCGGGACGCCTCGGGCCAGGTCGCGGTGAGCACGGTGGTCGGCGCGGAGAACGTCGCCGCCGGCCAGCCGGCCAGCCCGGTCTCGTTCAGCCGCCGGCCCGCCGCCGACCAGCTGACGCCGGTGGTGGTCAAGGCGCAGCGGTACTGAGCCGCCGGGTGCCCGGGGCGGCGTCCAGCTGCTCCGGCGGCCGGGCCGACCCGCCCGGGCTGTCGACAGGTGACCGAAACACCCCCTTTTGTCCACGGCGGGCGCGGGTTCTCGTGCGACGGTGTGCACACGTGCCACTGCCTGACGGCGCCCCGGTCCGGCCCGCCCGGATCCGTGCCGCAGCGCTCGGAGGATCGAGGAGAAGAGGACGATGGAAGCCGACGACCTGACACCCGAGGCCCTGCGTGAACTCCGGGCGCCCCGGCCCTATCCGGCGGTCTCGCTCACGCTGCCGACCCACCGCAGGGAGCCGGACAACGCCCAGGACCCGGTCCGGCTGCGCAACGTGCTGGCCGAGGCCGAGCGCCGGATCGACGGCGACCCGGACATCGCCCGGCAGGCCAGGATCGACCTGAAGGCCCGGCTGGCCAAGGCCGCGGCGGAGGTGGACCTGCGGCACACCGAGGAGGGCTTGGTGCTGTTCGCCACCACCGCCGAGCACCGGGTCTGGACGCTGCCCCGCGAGGTGCCGGAGCGGGTCGTGCTCAGCGACACCTTCCTCACCCGCAACCTGGTCGCCGCCAAGGCCCAGTTCCAGCCGTACTGGGTGCTGGCGGTCGCGGCCGACCGCGCCACGCTCTGGAGCGGGGTGGGCGAGTCGCTGACCGAGCACCGGGCGGACGGCTTCCCGGCCGAGCCCGAGGCACTGGAGTGGGACGTCCAGCACGAGGAGCGGGTCGGCGACCGGCCCAGCACCTTCCAGGACGAGGAGACCCGGCGCTTCCTGCGCACGGTCGACACCGCCCTCGGCGACCTGGTCGCCACCGACGCCCGTCCGCTGTTCCTGGTCGGCCTGCCGCAGGCGGTCGGCCTGCTGGAGGAGGTCGGCTCGGCCACCAAGGGGGCGGTCGGCCGGGTGCTCAGCGGCGGGCTGGTGAACGGCCCCGACCGGGTGCTCCGCGAGGAGCTGCGCCCGGCCCGGGCGGCGTACGCCGGGCAGGAGGCCGAGCGGGTGGCCGGGCTGCTGGACGAGGCGCGCGGCCGGAAGACCTTCGCGGCCGGCCTGGACGAGGTCTGGGAGGCGGTCCGGGAGGGCCGGGTCAGCCTGGTCGCGGTCGAGGAGCACTACCAGCAGACCGTCCGGCTGACCGAGGGTCACCTCGCGGCGGTGGGGGCCGAAGCGGTGGCCGAGCCGGGCAGTTGGGACCGGGGGGTGCGCGAGGACATCGTCGACGAACTGGTCGAAGCCGCGCTGGACCAGGGCGCCGAGGTGGTCTTCCTGGCCGACGAGGTGCTGGCCGACCACGACCGGATCGCGGCGGTGCTGCGCTACTGATCACCCGTCCGGCCCCGGTCACCGCTCGGCGTGGCCGGGGCCGTGGCGTGCGCCGGGTGGGCATACTGGGGCACCGGCCCCGGAGCGCCCGCCGGACCGACGAACCCTCGGAACCCACGGGAGTCACCGGACATGGGGCTGACAAGCCACAAGGTGCTGGTCCTGGCGGCGGTCACGGCCCTGCTGCTGACGGCCGGCACGGTCTGGGCCTGGCCCCGGTTCGCCCGGCCGACCTGGCGGGCGGTGCTGGGCCGGATCGGTGCACTGCTCGCCACCCAGCTCGCGGTGCTCTGTGCGCTCGGCCTGCTGGCCAACAACTACTTCTCGTTCTACAGCAGTTGGGACGACCTGCTGGGGACGGGCGAGCGCGGCGAGGTGAGCGTGACCGGGCAGCAGGGCGAACCGGGAGCCGGGCCGAGCCCGAACCCGAGCCCCAGCGGGGCGGCGGTCGCCGAGCCGCCGGCCCAGCCGGTGCAGCGGCTCGGCCGGGCCGAGGTGGACAGCGGCGGCCGGGGCCGGGAGCCGAGCCGGGTCGGCGAGATCCAGGAGATCCGGATCCCCGGACCGGCCAGCGGGCTGAGCACCGACGGTTACGTCTACCTGCCGCCGGAGTACTTCCAGGCCCAGCACGCCGAGCGACGGTTCCCCGCCGTGATCGTGCTGACCGGCTTCCCGGGCGACGCCAAGAACCTGATCACCCGGCTCAACTACCCCGGTGCGGCCCTGGGGTTGATGGCCGGCGGCCGGATGCAGCCGACCGTCCTGGTGCTGATGCGGCCGTCCCCGGCGCTGCCCGCCGACAGCGAGTGCGAGGACGTCCCGGGCGGGGTGCGGTCGGAGACGTACTTCGCCCGGGACGTCCCCCGGGTGCTCGCCGCCTCCTACCGGATCTCCACCGGGCCGAGGGCCTGGGGGATGATGGGCAACTCGACCGGCGGGTACTGCGCGCTCAAGCTGACCATGCGGCACCCCGAGGTGTTCCCGGCCGGGGTGTCCGTCTCGGGCTACTACAAGGCCGCCGAGGACGTCTCCACCGGCGACCTGTTCAAGGGCAGCCAGCAGCGCCGGGACGAGGCCGACCTGATGTGGCGGCTGAGGTCGCTGCCCGGGCCGCCGGTCGCGGTGATGCTGGCGGGCAGCCGGGAGGGGGACGGTGACTACCAGCGGGAGACCGACGCGTTCGTGGCGGCCGTCCGCCCGCCGATGACCGTCGCCACCGCCTCGGTGCCGACCGGCGGTCACAACTTCGAGACCTGGAGCAGGCTGCTGCCGCCCGCGCTGGAGTTCCTGTCCCGGCACCTGGCGCCCTGACGGGGCGTCGGGCGCCCGGTGCCTCCCGCGCGGGGGCGGCGCGGGAGGCGGTACGGGTCAGCCGAGCGGCTGGACCAGCGGGTCGTCCACGGCGAACGTGGCGGTGGCACCGGGTTGGACCCGGAACCGGAGCTGGCTCGGCGCGCCCGCCCCGGCGGTCAGCCGGGCGGTGGCCAGCCGCACGTCGTCCACCAGGACGTCGTAGGTCCCGGCGGCCGGGTGCAGCAGCAGGGCCACCCGTAGCCAACTCCCCGGCGGGTAGCCGAACGGGGCGTCGGCCCAGCCGCCGTTGTCGGTGAAGGCCGCGCTGCCGTTCGCTGCCAGACTGAACTGGGCCGCTGGAGCGCCGGTGGAGTCCAGCAGGTGGATGCCGAGCGGTGCGGTGCTCTGCCCGGCCCGGACCCGCAGGTCCACCCGGGTCTCGCCGCCGGCGGCGGCGAAGGAGCGGGTGGCGTTGACCTCGGCCGAGCTCTGCCGGGTCAGCAGCAGCGCCGAACCGTAGGTGCCGGCCGGGTCGGCGCCGACCACGGCTCCGGCGGCCGGTCCGGTGACGGTCCAACCGGCGGGGGCCGTACCGGTGGTGGCGGTGTTGAAGGTGTCCGCCAGGCTCGGGGCGGTGACCGCGGGGCCCTGGTACGCCCCGATGTTGCCGGGGCCACCGGCCGGGACGGGGTTGCCGAAGAAGTCCGGGCCGCCGTCGCCGGGCACCGCCGTGCCGGTGCCGAGTGCGGAGGACCCGGCCGCGAGGCGGTAGCCCCAGGGGTCGGCCAGCTCCCGACCGGTGAGCAGCGGGGCGCCGGTGACGGTGCCGGTCGCGCCGGCCGGGGTCGGCACGGCGTAGAACACGTTGTGGTCGATCTTGAAGGCCGGGTCGCTGAGCGTCCAGCCGACGGTACCCGAACTGCCGTGCTTGGCCACGATGTTGTCGGTGAACCGGACGTCCAGCGTCGCGGTGGTGCCCTCGGTGACGATCTGCTGGCTGATCCCGTCGGCCAGGTAGACGGTGTTGTGGTGGATCTGGCCGTTCTTCAGCGCGCCGGGGCAGATCTGGAAGCCGCGGGCCCGGTCGTTGACCGAGACGTTGTACCGGATGGTGAAGTTGCTGGTCGGGGTGTTGTACGGGCAGAGCAGGAAGAAGCCGCCCTCGTTGTCGTGCGAGTAGTTGTACTGGAACAGCACGCCGTCGGTGGAGTGGTCCACGTCGTAGGCCATGCCGTCGCTGGTGGTGCGGCCGCCGGAGGTGTCGTTGTACTGGAACGTGACGTCGACCGAATTGGCCGTCCACATCCCGGCGTTGGGCGACCCGGAGCGGACGTTGAAGCCCTGGAGCAGGTTCCGCTCGACCAGGGTGTGCTGTCCGGTCATCGGGGCGATGCCGTCGCCGCCGATGTCCCACAGCCGGTTGCCCCGGATCACCAGGTCGGTGGAGGGGGCCCAGGCCGCCGAGCAGAGGCTGTTCCAGAACGCGGCCAGCCGGGTGTTGCGGCACCAGTTGGACCAGGTGTAGATGCCCTGCCGGTCGACGGCGTGGATCCGGTTGTCCAGCACCCGCAGCCCGGCGAAGGCGGTCGGGGTGGTGGAGCCCTGGGCCTCGATCACGATGCCGCCGGAGGCGTCGGCGTACTTGCCGGTGCCCGCACCGGCCCCGGTGACGGCGGGCAGCTTGCCGCGTACGTCGTGGATGTCCAGCCCCTGGAGCAGGATGCCGGGCAGGGTGCCCGCGTCGGTGGCCCGGACGTACACGCCGCGCCGGGAGGTGGTGTTGTCGCCCGGCGCGCTCAGGTCGAGGTTGCGCAGCTCGACGTACGCCTGCTCGGCGAGCAGTACGGCCTGGGCGGCGCCGTTGGCGTTCACCGCCGGGAGCGCCCCGGTGCCGTACGCGTCGATGGTGATCGGCGCGGTCGCGGTGCCCGAGCCGACCGGGGCCAGGGTGCCCAGGCAGGTGGTGCCGCGCTTCAGGCGGATCGCACTGCCGGGCTCCAGCGCAAGGGAGTTGACGGCGGTGAGGGTGTTGTACGGCGCGGCCTGGCTGCCGGTCCCGTTGGCCGGGGCCGAGCAGTCGAGATAGGCGGTGACGGGTGCCGCGGCCACCGGCGTGGCCAGGGCGAGCGGGATCGCGGCGGCGAGTGCGAGCGTCAGCAGCCGCACGGAGCGGGGCAGGGACATTCGCCCTCCTGGGTACCGGACACGGGTGTTCTCCTTCGGTGGGGACCCTCAGCGCAGCAGCGCTTCGGGGAGCATGGCGGTCATGCCGCCGTCCACGGCCAGGCAGGCGCCGTTGACGAACGACGCCTCGTCACCGGCCAGGAAGGCCACGGCGCGGGCGACTTCGGCGGCGGTGCCGAACCGGCCGAGCGGGGCGGCCCGCAGCATCGCCGCGCTCAGCTCCGGGTCGGTCCAGACCTGCCGGTTGCGTTCGACCGGGACGAAGCCGGGGGCCACCGCGTTGCACCGGACCCCGCGCCGCCCCCACTCGACCGCCGCCGCCCGGGTCAGCGCGAGCAGGCCCGCCTTGGCGGCGGCGTACGCGGCGAAGCCGGGGACCGCGCCGAGGGCGTGCGGGGAGGCGAGATGCACGATCGAGGCGGGGGTGCCGGCCGGCAGGGCGCGGACGAAGGCGGTGTCGAAGCGGCGGGCGGCGGTGAGCACGGTGCCGAGCATGGACTCCCAGGCGTCGTCGGCCAGTTCGTCCAGCGGGGCGGGGGTGCCCGCGAAGGCGCCCTGGACCAGGACGGTGGCCGGGCCGCCGAGGGCGTCGGCGACGGCCAGCGCGGCCCCGACGGTGGCCGGGTCGGCCACGTCGCCGCGGACCGGGGTGATCCCGGCCGCCGCCGCCACCGGCGCCAGGTCGACCGCGACCACCCGGGCGCCCCGGGCCGCGAGTTCGGCGGCGACGGCGGCGCCGATGCCCTGGGCGGCGCCGGTGACGATCGCCACCCGGTCGGCGAGCGGGCGTGGCTGGTTCATCGGCTGCTCCGGTGCAGGTCCCGGCGGGTGGCGGGAGTCGGCGAGGTGACGGTCCAGTGGGCGGGGTCGAGGTCCAGGCCGAGCCCCGGGCCGTCGGGGGGCGTGATCCAGGGGCCGTCCGGGCTCTCGGCGGGGCTGACCGAGTGGCGGCGCCAGGCGGCCTCGCCGAAGGCGAACTCGGTCTCCACCGAAGGGCCCAGGGCGGCGGCCAGGTGCAGTCCTGCGGCGGTCGCCACCGGCCCGGAGGGGCTGTGCAGCGACACCCCGGCACCCGCCGCGAGCGCCTCCTCGGCGAGCCGGCGGGCGGCGGTCGGGCCGCCGGCGTGCTTGACGTCCGGGAGCAGCCAGGCCAGCCGGCCGCTCCGCAGCGCGGGCCCGACCTGCTCGGGTGCGGTGGCGAACTCCCCGCCCGCGAGCGGGGCGATGCCCGCCGCGTGCACGGCCGCCAGCCCGGCCGGGTCGTCCGGCGGTACGGCGTCCTCCAGCCAGCGCAGCCCGAGTCCGGCCAGCTCACCGGCGGCGGACAGCACCTGATCCAGCGTCAGCAGGCCGTGCACGTCCACCATCAGCTCCGCCCCGGGTGCCGCCCGCCGGACCGCCCGGGCCCGGTCCAGGCCGCCGCGCAGTCGCTCGCCCGGCGCCAGGCCGTCGAACGGCGCGCACTTCAGCGCGGTGTACCCGGCGGCCAGGGCGGCCGCCGCGACCTCGCCGAACTCCTCGGGCGTCCGGTGCCGGAGCGCCCGGTTGAGGTTGGCGTACCGCCGCACCGGCCGGGGAGCCCGGCCGCCGAGCCACCGCCAGAGCGGCTGCCCGGCCCGCCGGGCGGCCAGGTCGCTGGCGGCCTGCTCCAGACCACCCCGGACGGTGAGCACGGTGAACCGGTCGGGGCCGGTCGCCAGCTGGTCCAACTCGGCCAGCACAGCGGCGACGTCCGCCCCGTCGGCGAGCCGGGCCGCCAGGCCGGGCCAGAGCCGGGCGGCCCCGTCCCCGGCGTCGGAGTACTCGCCGAGACCGACGGCCCCGTCCCGGTCCCGCAGGCGCAGCACGTCCCACCTGGTCCGCCCGGAGACCCGGGCGGTGGCCAGCTCGACGGCGATCACGGGGTGGCACCGCGATCGGCGTGGGCGAGCGGGTCCGAGAACCAGGCGTCCAGGAAGACGGCGGCGGCGGACAGCACCAGGGCGTGCTCGCCCAGCCCGGACGGGACCAGCCGGTCGGCGGCGGCCGGGCCGAGGGCGCTGTGCCGCACCAACTCGGCCCGCACGTCGGGCAGGTACTCGGGGGTGAGCAGCGGCCCGCCCGCCAGCACCACCAGGTCGGGATTGACCAGATCCAGCAGCGCGGCCGCCGCCCGGCCGATCCAGCGGGCCCGGGTGCGGAGCAGCCGCCCCGCCTCCGCCCCGCCGTCCTGGGCCCGGCGGACCAGTTCCTCGTACGGGTCGGTGGGGCCCACCAAGCCCTCGGCCACGGCGAGTCGGAGCACCGAGCCGTCGGCCATCGCGGCCTGCAGGCAGTCCCGGTGGCCGTTGTCGCAGGGCGCCCCGCGCAGCCCGGGCAGCCGCAGGTGGGCGACGGTGCCGGCGGCGGAGCGCGGGCCGTGGTGGATCTGCCGGTCCACCGTGAAGGCGGCGCCGACCACGTTGCCGACGAACAGCTCCAGCAGGCTGCCGGCCCGCTGCCCGGCCCCGTACCAGCCCTCGGCCAGCGCGAGCGCGCGGACCAGGCCGTCCAGCCGGACGGGCTGGTCCAGCCGGGCGGCCAGCCGGGCGCCCAGCGGTACGTCCCGCCAGCCGAGCGGGCCGTGCTCGGCCACCGTGCCCGCCTCGGTGTCCACCCAGCCGCCGGTGCTGACCCCGACGCCGAGCAACCGGCGGGTGGGCTGTCCGGCCGTCAAGGTGCCCAGCGCGGCGGCGAGTTCGGCCACCACCCGGTCGGGATCGGTCGAGCCGCGCGGGACCACCAGCCGGTCCAGCACCGCGCCGCGCAGGTCGACCAGCCCGAGCGTGGTGCGCAACAGGCCGATGTGCACGCCGGCCACCGCGGTGGCGGCCAGCGGCAGGTCGAGCGGCACCCGGGGGCGGCCGGTGTCGGCCGGTCCGGGGACGGCGGGCAGTTCGACCAGCTGGCCGGCCCGGGCGAGCCGGGCGGTCAGCCGGGAGACGGTGCCGGCCGAGATCCCGGTGAGCTCGGCGATCCGCAGACGGGGGAGCGGGCCGTGCGCGAGGACGGTCCTGAGCACGGCCGCGGCGTTGCGGTGGGCGGCCTCGGCGGGCACCGCGCGGCTGGACGAGGGCGTCATCGGGTGGCGCTCCGATCGGATGGGGCGGGCCCGGCGTCGGCAGCCGGCCCAGTTAATTTCACGGTGAAAGTTAGTGGCTGGACGAGGTCGGGGCAAGCCCCGGGCGGCGCATCGCCATCGGCCGCAACGTGCCGCAACACTCCGGCAACGCCCGCTCCCAGCAGGCGAGATGGTGTTTGACAGACCGGCTCCCGGTCACCACGATGTGCCGAGGACCTACCCGCAGTCGATGATCCGAAGGAGGGGCGATGCCCGCCGTGTGCCGTGCCGTGTCCCTCTCCTGTCGCTGCCGCCGCTCCGCCTGACGCTCCGTCGTCCCCTCCCTGACGTCGTGCCGGTCTCCCGCGCGGCCGCCGTCTCCCCTGGTTACTTTCGCTCCGAAACAAACCGAGCGCCTCCCCCTCGAAGGAAGCACCATGACCTCGCTCTCCCGCCGCTCCCTCCTGCGCGGCTCCGTCGCCGCGGCCGGCCTGATCGGCCTGGCGGCCTGCCGCTCGGCGGCCGGGAGCAGTGCCGGTGCCGCCGCCTCGGCGAGCCCGCGCCGGGGCGGCACGCTCAGCCTGGCCACCACCATCGACTTCACCCCGAGCCTGCTGTTCGCGCAGAGTGCCAACACCCTGGTGCAGCGGCTCGTCTTCAACACCCTGACCAGGTACGACGACAAGCTCCAGCCGCAGCCGGAGCTGGCCACCTCCTGGCAGCTGGCCGCCGACGGCCGCAGCGTCACCTTCAAGCTCCGCGACGACGTGCTGTTCCACGACGGCCGGAAGTTCACCGCGGACGACGTGATCTTCGCCGTGAAGAACCTCCAGAACCCGGTCCGCTCGGCCCAGTTGAGGTCGACCGCGGCCACCGTCACGGAGTTCAGGAAGAACGGCGACCACGAGCTGACGCTGGTGCTGGCGCACCCGGTCAGCAACCTGTTCGACCTCTTCGAGTTCATGATCATCACCGACTCGGCCAGCGTCGAGGACGCCGTCGCGGGCAAGCAGCTGATCGGCACCGGGCCGTTCCGCTGGGGCAAGCGCACCCCGGGCTCCTCGATCACCTTCACCCGGAACGAGAAGTACTGGAACCCCGGGCGCCCCTACCTGGACGGCGTGGAGATCCGGGTCATCCCGCAGGCCGACTCGCTGGTCTCCTCGCTGAAGACCGGTCAGAGCCACCTCTCCTACCACGTGCCCGGCAAGGACCTGGCCGGGCTGAAGGACGGTGGGCAGTTCCAGCTCCGCCCGTACGACACCGGCTCCGGCGCGTACTACATCGGCGTCAACGTCGGCGCCGAGCACGTCCAGGACAAGCGGGTCCGGCAGGCGATCTCCTGGGCCGTCGACCGGGAGCGGCTGGTGCAGCAGGCGCTCGGCGGCTACGGCCTGCCCTCGGCCGCGCCGTGGCCGAAGTCCTCGCCCGCGTACACCGACGCCAACGCCACCCACTACCGCCACGACCCGGACCGGGCCCGGGCGTTGCTCAAGGAGGCGGGCGTCACCGGGATCACCCTGCCGTTCGCGCACTCGAACACCCCGAACGACACCGCGATCGCGCAGATCCTCCAGCACGACCTGAAGCAGGTCGGGATCGAGACGGTGCTCCAGCCGACCGACTCGCCGACCATGCAGAAGCAGCTGATCTCGCAGACCATGCCCGCGCTCTGGACGCTCAGCCACGGCTTCGCCCAGCTGCACCCGGCCACCCTGGCGGTCAGCGCCTACCCCTTCAACGAGGCGAAGAACAGCTCGCACTTCTCCTCGGCCGCCTACACCGACATCGTCCAGCGCGCCTGGCAGCGCCCGGACAGCGACAGCCCCGAGGCCAAGGCGCTCTACCAGCAGGTCACCGACACCCTGCTGGACGAGGAGTTCGTGATCGACCTCGCGATCGGCGGCCAGATCGAGGTGGCCGGGGCCAAGGTGCACGGTGCGACCCTCAACAAGTTCAACTACCTCAACCTCGACGACGCCTACCTCGCGGCCTGACGGATGCGTACCTTCCTCCGCAGGCGGCTGCCCTCCGGGCTGCTGGTGCTGCTGGCCGCCTCCTTCCTGATCTTCCTGATCCTCCGACTGATACCGGGCGACCCGGCCACCAGCCTGGCCGGCCCGGACGCCGGGCCCGAGACGGTCGAGGCGATCCGCGCCCGGCTCGGGCTGGACCAGCCGCTGCCGGCCCAGTACCTGCGCTGGCTCGGCGACCTGGTGACCGGTCAGCTCGGCCCGAGCTACGCGATCGGCGGCGAGGTGTCCGACCTGATCGGCGACGGCCTCGGCGCCACCGTCGAACTCACCGTCGCCGCCCTCCTGCTGGTGATCCTGCTCGGCCTGCCGCTCGGCGTGCTCGGCGCCACCGTCCGGCGCGGCCCGGTGGCCGCCGCCGTCCGCGCCTTCACCACCTCGGTGCTGGCGATCCCGCCGTTCGTCACCGGCGTGGTGCTGGTGCTGGTCTTCGCGGTGACGCTCGGCGTGCTCCCGGCCGGCGGCCACGAGCCCTTCCTCGACCAGCCCGACCTGGCGGTGCAGTACCTGCTGCTGCCCGCCCTCTGCCTGGCGCTGCCCAGCGCCGCGATCGTGGCCCGCTACCTCAAGGACGGTCTGGAACGCGCGCTGGCCGAGGACTACGTCCGCACCGCCACCGCGCTCGGCGTCTCCCGGCGCCGGATCGTCTGGCGGCACGCGCTGCCCAACGCGCTGCCGCCCGCCGTCACCGTGCTCGGCCTCCAGGTCGGCCAACTCCTCGGCGGCGCCGTGCTGGTGGAGGCGATCTTCGCCTGGCCCGGCCTCGGCCAGCTGGCCGAACAGGGCGTGCTGCGCCGGGACTACCCGGTGGTGCAGGACCTGCTCCTGCTGCTCGTCGCCGTCTACGTCGCGGTCCAGCTGGTCACCGACCTGGTGTACACCTGGCTGGACCCCCGGATCAGGTGGGAGTGACCCCGATGACCACCCTCTCCGTCGGCCTGCGCCGACGCCGTCTCCTCCCGGTCGGGCTGCACACCGTGCGCGGCACCGCCGGGGTGCTCCTGGTGGGCGCGGTGGTGCTGGCCGGGCTGCTCGCCCCGCTGCTCACCGACGCCGACCCGCTGGCCCAGAGCGGGCTGGCGCTGGCCGGGCCCGGCGGCGCCCACCCGCTCGGCACCGACGACCTCGGCCGGGACCTGTTCAGCCGGGTCCTGTACGGCATCCGCACCGATCTGCTGATCAGTGCGACGGCCGTGCCGGTGGGCGCGCTGCTCGGCTGCGCGCTGGCCCTGCTGGCCGCCACCTCGCGCGGGGCCGACGTGGCCGTGCAGCGGATCTTCGACCTGCTGCTGGCCTTCCCCGGCCTGATCCTGGCGCTGGCCGTCACGGCGGTGCTCGGCCCCGGCCGCTGGCCGGTGGTGATCGTCATCGCGCTGGCCGAGATCCCCGGCTTCGGACGGCAGTTGCGGGCCGGCATCCTGGTCCAGCGCGAGCGCGAGTACGCCCTGGCGGCCCGGGTCGGCGGCGCCTCCCGGGCCCGGGTGCTGCTGCGCCACGTGCTGCCCAACGCCGTCGACCCGCTGATCGTGCAGGGCGCGATCGCCTTCTCGCTGGCGGTCTTCATCGAGGGCGCGATGAGCTTCCTCGGGGTCGGCGTCCGCCCGCCGGAGCCCTCGCTCGGCGGCATCCTCAGCCAGTCGATGGCCTACCTCTCCAGCCACCCGGGCTTCGCCGCCGCCCCGCTGGTGGTGGTGACCGCCCTGGTGCTCGGCCTGACGCTGATCGCCGAGGCGCTGAACGAAGGGATCCGCCGATGAACGCGGTGCTCCGAGTCCGGGATCTGCGGGTCGAGTTCGACGGGACCGAGGCGGTGTCCGGGGTCGGCTTCGAGCTGGCCGCCGGGGAGACGCTGGGGATCGTCGGCGAGTCCGGCTCCGGCAAGTCCACCACCGCGCTCGCCCTGCTGCGGATGCTGCCGGCCGGCGGCCGGATCTCCGGCGGCTCGGTCGAGCTGGACGGCCGGGACCTGGCCGCACTGCCGGAGCCGGCCCTGCGCGAGGTGCGCGGCCGGCGGATCGCGATGATCTTCCAGGACCCGATGTCCTCGCTCAACCCGGTGCTCACCGTCGGGCGCCAGCTGGACGAGGCGCTGCGCGCCCACGGCTCGGCGACCAAGGCCGAACGGGCAGCCAAGGCCGCCGAGTTGCTCGACCTGGTGGGCATCCCCGACGCCGCCGGGCGGCTGCGCGACCATCCGCACCAGTTCTCCGGCGGCCAGCGTCAGCGCATCATGATCGCGCTGGCGCTGGCCGGGGACCCGGAGGTGCTGGTCGCCGACGAACCCACCACCGCGCTCGACCCGACCGTCCAGCAGCAGATCCTCCGGCTGCTGGAGCGGATCAACCGCGAGCGCGGCACCGCCCTGGTGCTGATCAGCCACGACCTGGGCGTGATCGCCCAAGCCTGCCGCCGGGTGCTGGTGATGCACCAGGGCAAGGTGGTCGAGCACGGGCGCACCGAGGACGTCCTCGACCGGCCCGAAGCGCCTTACACCAAGCGGCTGTTGGCCGCCGTACCGAGGCTCTCCGCGCCCTCGGCCGCCGCCGCCAACTCCACCCCGGGGCCGGAGCCGCTGCTCACCGTCACCGGCCTGGCCAAGACCTACGGCCCGCGCCGCCGCCCGGTCACCGCGCTGGCCGGCGTCGACCTGGTGCTGCACCCGGGGGAGACCCTCGGGCTGGTCGGCGAGTCGGGATCCGGCAAGTCCACGCTGGCCCGGGCGCTGGTCCAGGCGCACGCCCCCTCGGCGGGCGAGATCCGCTACCGGGGCGAGCCCGTGACCGGGTCCAAGGCCGCCCGACGGGAGATCCAGCTGGTCTTCCAGGACCCGTACTCCTCGCTTAACCCGCGCATGACGGTGGGACAGATCCTGGCCGAACCGCTGATCGCGCACCGTCTCGGCGACGCCGCCGAGCGGGCCGAGCGGGTGGGCGCACTGCTCGCCCAGGTCGGCCTGGAGCCGGAGGCCGCCGCCCGGCACCCGCGCGCCTTCTCCGGCGGGCAGCGCCAACGGATCGGCATCGCCCGGGCCCTGGCGCCCGAGCCGAGCGTGCTGATCTGCGACGAACCGGTCTCGGCACTCGACGTCTCGGTCCAGGCCCAGGTGCTCGACCTACTCTCCGGCCTGCAGCGGGAGCTCGGGCTGGCCGTCCTGTTCATCGCCCACGACCTGGCCGTGGTGCGCCAGGTCAGCCACCGGATCGCCGTCATGCACCGGGGCCGGATCGTCGAGACCGGCTCCGCCGACCAGGTGGTCACCGACCCGCAGGACCCCTACACGGCCGAACTGCTGGCCGCCGTACCGCAACTGACCCACCGGAGCCCCGTATGACCAGCACCCGCCGCGACCCCTACGCCGGTTTCCCCGGCACCGTCGGCCGGACCTTCGCCGACTCGGCCGCCGCCTGGCCCGCCCGTCGGCGGGCCAGGACCGGCGCGCCCAACGTCGTGGTGGTGCTGATCGACGACATGGGCTACAGCGACATCGGCCCGTTCGGCTCGGAGATCCCCACCCCGACCCTGGACCGGCTGGCCGACAACGGCGTCCGGCTGGCCAACTACCACACCATGCCGCTCTGCTCGCCCGCCCGGGCCGCGCTGCTCACCGGGCTCAACCCGCACCGGGTGGGCTACTCCTTCGTCGCCAACGCCGACCCGGGCTTCCCCGGCTACGGCATGGAGGTGGCCGGGGACATCCCGACGCTGGCCGAGCTGCTGCACGACAGCGGCTACGCCACCTACGCCGTCGGCAAGTGGCACCTGACCCGGGACTCCGCCTCGAACGCCGCCGACAACCGGGCCAACTGGCCGCTGCAGAAGGGCTTCGACCAGTACTACGGCGTGCTGGAGGGGCTGACCAGCCTGTTCCACCCGCACCAACTGGTCCGGGACAACAGCCCGTTGGACATCGACGAGCTGCCCGACGACTACTACTACACCGACGACATCACCGACCAGGCGATCGCCATGGTCAAGTCGCTCCGCGCGCACGACGCGGAGAAGCCGTTCTTCCTCTACCTGGCCCACAACGCCGTGCACGGCCCGCTCCAGGCCAAGCCCGCGGACCTGGCCCGGCACCGGGGCCGCTACGACCGGGGCTGGGACGAGCTGCGCGCCGAGCGCTTCGCCCGCCAGCTTGCCGCCGGGCACTTCCCGGCCGGCACCCGGCTGCCCGAGCGGAACGGCGAGGCCGGGTACGACGTCCGCCCCTGGGACGAACTGACCGAGGTGGAGCGGAAGTTGTACGCCCGCTACATGGAGGTCTACGCGGCGATGGTCGACAACGTCGACCAGAACCTCGGGCGGCTCACCGACACCCTGGAGGCGCTCGGCGAGCTCGACAACACCATCATCCTGTTCACCTCCGACAACGGCGGCACCGGTGAGGGTGGCGCGGAGGGCACCCGCAGCTACTTCAGCCGGTTCGTCCACCACCCCGGACTCCCGGCCGACTGGAATCCGGACGTCGAGCGCGAGATCGAGCTGATCGGCGGTCCGCAGAGCCTGGTGCACTACCCGCGCGGCTGGGGCATGGCCTCCAACACCCCGTTCCGGCTCTACAAGGGCCAGACCCACGCGGGCGGCGTCCGGGTCCCGTTCGTGCTCTCCTGGCCGGCCGGACTGCCGCGCGCCGAGGGCGACCCCGGGGTGCGCGAGCAGTACCAGTACGTCACCGACATCCTGCCCACCCTGCTCGAACTGGCGGGCCTGGAACGGCCAGTGGAGCGCGCCCGGCAGCCGGTCCAGGAGCTGGACGGGATCAGCTTCGCCCCGGTGCTGCGCGCGCCGGATGCCGAGTCCACGCACGCCGAGCAGTACTGCGAGATGACCGGCAACCGCAGCTACTACCGCAACGGCTGGAAGCTGGTCACCCTGCACCGCCCCGGCGCCCCGTACGACGACGGGGAGTGGGCGCTGTACGACCTGCGCACCGACCCGACCGAGATCGACGACGTCTCGGCCGAATTCCCGGAGGTGGTCAAGGAGTTGGCCGATGCCTGGGAGGACGCGGCCTGGCGGAACGGGGTCTTCCCGCTGGCCGACCGGTCCGGCGCGCTGGCGCTGCGGCACCCCGAGGACGCCCGGTTGCGCGAGCCGCTCACCCTGCTCGCCGGGACGCCGGAGCTGGAGCGCTACCGCTCGTCCCGGCTGATCTCGTTCCGCTCCTTCGACGTCCTGGTGGACCTCGCCCGGCACGGTGCGGCCGACCAGGGCGTGCTGGTCTCGCACGGTGACCAGGGCGGCGGTTACAGCCTCTACGTCGAGGACGGCCGGCTCCGGTTCGCCTACAACCAGTACGGCGAGCTGTTCGAGGCGGACGGCGGCCCGCTGGCGCCCGGCGCCCGGGAGGTCGGCCTGCGGGCCACCGCGGTGGCCGACCTGAAGTGGGAGTTCGAGCTGCTGGTCGACGGCGTGTCCACCGGGCGGCTCGGCCCGGTGCACCAACTCATCGGCATGGCACCGTTCCAGGGCATCAGCGTCGGGGTGGACCGCAAGTCCCCGGTCTCCTGGCCGGTCCACCGGCGGCACCGCAGCTTCCGGTACACCGGTGACCTGCGCGCGGTGACCTACCTGCCGGGCGAGCCCGCCCCGTACGACCCGGAGACGGTGGCGACGGCGCTGCGGGAGGCGGCGGCCGCGTTCGAGTGAGCGGACCGGCGGGGCGGAGGCCGGGTCAGCCCTCGGCCTGCAGCGTGCCGGTGTGCAGCTCGCCGACCCGGCCGCCCTCGCCCTCGTACGTCCAGAAGGCGCGGACGGTCATCGCGGCCAGGTCCATCACGTGGCTGACGGTGATTCCGCTCTTCTCCGTCCAGCTGACGAAGTAGATGTGCGGGGCGACCTGGGCCACGTGCAGCGGGACGTCCTCCCACTGCCCGGCCGACTCGCCGAGGCCGTCCCAGCGCAGCCGGAGGCCGTCCGCCGAGTAGGTGTTGCGGAAGGCCGCGCCGTTGTCGACCTGGAACAGGTAGGTGTGGCCGGCGAAGGCTGGCAGGGGCGCGGTCATCTCGGGCAGTCCTCGTCTGGGCGGAGCGACAGGTGGGTGCGGTCGCGTGACCGCACCCACCAACCTATCGGACCGCCTGTCCGTTCACCGGCTTACGCCAGGTCTGTGCCGTCCGTGCCGACCACCGAGAAGCCACCGGCCTCAGGGTGCCGTTGCCAACCGCTGAGAAGCCACCGACCGTCACCTGCCCGGCCTGGAACTCGATCTCCGAGCCGTAGTAAAGCGTCGGGATGCCGCGCAAGATTCCAGTTGCCGATCCAGCACCAGAAACATGCCGGTGGTGGCACCGGGAGTTGGGTGTGCGCCGAAGCGCGGGCAAGTGCTCTTCCGCCATGATCTCTATGCGCGGGGCCTCGTCGTGGCCCGTATGGCCTTCGGCCCTGTTCTTCCTTGGCTTCGCATTCGGCCAGCAGTACGGAGGCCGCCCGTGGCCGCTTCAGGTCAGAACGGCCTTAGCCTCTGAGCGGCGTGCACTTTGGGCAGTTGGCAGCGTGCAACGGCAAGGGCCCCGCTCGCCTTCGGGTGAGTAGGGCCCAGGCGGCCGGGGTTGACTCAGACCTCAAAGGTCGTCGCGACCCAGGTGCAGAACATCGACCATGCCTCAGGGGTGAACTCCAGGGCCGGACCGCTCGGGTCCTTGCTGTCACGGACGGTTCCCTTGAGCTTCCGGTGGGCCTGGACGCATGCGCCGTTTCCTGTGCTGTGGCTGCTGGTCTGCCAGTCGTCCGGCAGCTCGCTCGCGTTGGTGATCATCTACCTCTCACGTCCCTAAGCAGTCCCGCGATCAACTCGCGTGAGTTGTCTTCCGACAGGGCGAGAGCCCTGACGTGATCGTAGATGTCAACGTAGCGGGCCACGTCGGCCGGCTTAGTGGTGAAGGACCCTTCGAGGGCATTTTCTGAATACACCACGTCTGGCTCACCAGGGCTGGATAGAATGGTGAAACTTCCGCCCAGGCCCGGATGGATCCCAGCCGTCTCCGGAATGACCTGGAGAGCGCTACCGAGCCCGGATGGTGCATGCAACAGGCGTTCGAGCTGATCGGCCATGATGGCCGTGCTCACCACGGGCCTTCGGAGCACGGACTCATCAACCACGAACCAGGTGGCCGGCGGGCTCTCTCCCGTCAGGATCTCCTGCCGCTCCATTCGGGTGAGCAGCTTTTCGGCGAGGTTTCGTACCTTCCAGCGCCGCATTACTTCCTCGGAGTACTCCTTCGTCTGAAGAAGTCCGTTGATCAGGGTGGTATCAAGGTTCAGGATGCGCGTTGCCTTGAGCTCCAGTGCAACGTAATCCAGCAGATACGGCTCATGAATCCCATCGGCTAGCAGGGCCCACAGCCGTGACAGGTTCCCGCCTGCGGAGAGTGCTTCATCCAGCTTGTCCAGCATCTCTTTCGCAATGGGCCGCCGGGCCTTCTCGAACAGGCTCACCATGTCGTGTCCATAGCCGATCAACGCGCCCAGCTCGGCCTGGCTCAACTTGGCCGCACCGCGTAGGCGTTTGATTTCATCCCCCACGAACGACAAGGGCGCACGACTCGGCACTACCTGGCCCCCTTCGACAACTCGTCGCCTGCTTCGACAACTCTCACCCCAGATTCGACAACCTGACTGTCGAGCTGACGGGTCTAGCGATCGTAGCTCCGTGTGCCGATGCTGATACGCAGAACGAACAACCAGGTTCGCCCTCTGCCCGGCCAGCCATCCCCTCACGGAGGCCCCAATGTCCAGTGCGACTCTGCCCCGGCCCACAGCTGCGGTTCCGATCGTCTTCCGGGAGCCCATCCCCGGGGCCGGTCAGCCGCCGTGGAGGCCGGCCTTGGGGGGCCTGGTGACGGACCTGCGGGGTCCCATGCCCTACCGGACGCCTCTTCAGGTGCTCGAAGTCGGCCACTTCATGTGCACGTTGGTGATGTGGTCCGGGGGCAAGAGCCGGTGGATCACTCGGTGGGACGACGAGGTCGAGCCGTACGGATACGGCGACCGGGAGCTGTTCGGCCACCCGGCCGAGGATGCTGGGGAGTTGACGTGAGCAAGGCTGTCCTGTCGATCCGGGTGTACAAGGTCTCGCCGGACGGCAGGAAGACCGAGACCAAACCCCGCGAGACGTACAGGACCGGCGTCAGCTGGGGCAGTCTCGCCGACTACGAGCCGTGCCGATGCCCGATCCATCGGGCCGCAGAAGCCTCCTGATGGACAGCTGCGCCAGGTCGGCCTACGGCCTGCGTGGATTCCTCGATGGCGCCCATGCCGCCCGCAGCAGTCCGTCTCATGTCCCCACTGGGTTCCGCCGGTGACGCCGCCGGAGCAACCCCCACAGTCTCCGTCCTCCGCCGGCAGGGACGCCAAGTCCGGTCGGCCGAGTGCGGGTTCCACTCCTTCAGGTAGACGCCTGTAGGCCCGAGCCGCATGGAGAGGATTCCCCATGATCTTGGAGAACGACGGAGGACACGGGGGCAACCCCGCGCCGATCCAGCCGCCTGCCCCGCCGCCGCCCCCGTCCCCCGACAGCGGGCCCCCGCCCGGTGATGGAGGTCACCGCAAGTGAAAGTGACAGCGCCCCGCGCTGAGGGAACGGACTGCCCCGGCTTCGAGCTGGGGCGGTTCCTCCTCGACAACGGCTCCATGTCTCCCGATTGGGAGACGTCGTTCGACTCGGTGCCTCGCTCCCTGTTCATCCCCGATCTGATGTGGGCCTGGACCGAGGCTTCCCGGTCCACCGTGGCCATCGACCGGCGCACCGACCCGGACGCCTGGCACCGCGCCGTGGGCTCCAACATCCCGATCGTCACGCAATGGGATGACGGAGCGCACGAAGGCACCGCCGCCGGGCAGCTCTCCACCAGCAGCAACAGCCAGCCCAACGTGGTCATGTCGATGCTGCGGGACCTGGACGTAGCGCCTGGGATGAAGGTGCTGGAGGCGGGTACCGGAACGGGCTGGACCTCCGGTCTGCTCGCTCACCGGCTCGGCTCCGGACAGGTCGTCAGTGTCGAGATTGACGCTGCCGTCGCGGAGAGTGCCCGTACCGCGCATCGGCGTGCCGGACTCACTCCCGAGGTGGTCACCGGGGACGGGCAGCTCGGCTGGCCGGCGGGCGCCCCCTACGACCGGCTCATTGCCACGTACGGCGTGCAGGAGATCCCTCCCGCGTGGCTCCGGCAGGTGAAGCCCGGGGGCCTGATCCTGGCTCCGTGGGGCACGCGGTACTCCTTCCGCGATGCTGTGGTGAAGCTGTCCGTCGGAGACGACCTGACCGCTTCGGGCCACTTCACCGAGCAGGTCGGCTTCATGAAGGACCGGGGTTCGCGCGCGGAGTTCCCGTCCCACTCGGAATACGTCCCGGACTTCCCCGGAGACGCGGACACCGGGTACCGGACGACACTCACGGCGGATGATCTCGGCGGAGTGTGGGGCGTGCAGACGTTCGTCATCGGCCTGGTGGTGCCGGACGTGACACACGTGATCCACGAACAGGACGACGCCACGACAACCGCCTGGTTCTACGGGCTTGGTGACGACAGGTCGTGGGCAGCGGTTGTCCGGCGTAAGGACCAGCCGGAGACCACCGTGTACCAGGCGGGCCCCCGTCGGTTGTGGCAGGCCTTCGAACGTGCCGTTCGGTGGTGGCAGGCCGAAGGCCGGCCGGGAGTCGAACGCTTCGGCCTGACCGTGGCGGCCGGCCACCAGGTCCCCTGGCTCGACCAGCCGGACAACCAGGTCCCGCAGCACAGGTGAGGCAGACTCCCGGTTCCCGTTCGCCTCAACGTGAGGGTGCAGGGTTCAACAACCAGTGGCGGGCCCCGCGCTCCGGCCGTACGTCGCGCGGAAGGACCTGACGTCAGGTCAGCGGAACGACGAGGCCGCCGCCCCCGGGGAGTGGGGGCGGGCGGCCGTGGGGGAGTGGTCAGCAGCCGAAGTTGACCTTGTAGAAGGTCGCGTAGTGGTCGGAGGTGTAGTAGTCCTCTTGGAAGACCTTGCCGGTGACGATCCGTCGGGCGCCCCGGGTCGACGACCCCGGCGTCTTGACGGTGTACTCGTGGTAGTAACCGGTGGACTGGCTCGGCAGCACGCCCTCCCGGTTCTGGAAGACGATGCCGTCCTGGCTGTACGGGAACGGGCCGCCCGCGTCGATCAGCCGGATGGTGTCCCGGCCCTGGCTCGGCAGCGCCGTCAGGCAGATGCTCCCGCTGACCGTGGCGGAGGCGTCGGTGGCGAACACGGCGGTGGGGGCCAGGGCGACCAGGCCGACCATCGCGACGGAAGCGGCACGGGTCTGCAACGCGCGTAGAGTGATTCGCATGGCTGTCATTGTGAGGGCATGTCAGAACGCTGCGGAAGGGCTGCGGAAACACTTCATCCGCGCGTAACTACCGTGGAACTCATACGACTTGTCGTGTACCGCGAGCGGTCGAAGTGTCGAACAGGGGCGCCGGGGTGAGAGCGGGGCCGAGCCGGGGCCCGGCGGTCGCGGTCGGGCGGGTGCGTCGGTCCGCACCGGCCGGGGGCTCGCCAAACCTGGTGTGAGGCAGCTCTCGTTGTCGATGGACAGGCGATCTGCCTAGCCTGCATGGAGTCGTCCGCACCTACGCGGACCTCGTCGCCGGGACGCCGAGTCCTGTCCACCCGGTGCCGGGTACCCGATCACCGAAACATGGGCAGGAGCGGGGGAACCAGGTCAGTCTGCGCTCTCCCCTGCTCCGGTACGGGGGTCGCTCGGGGTGAAGCCGCACCCACTGCGGCCGGGCGATTCCTCTCGCCCGAACCCGACAGCTCACCTCGCAGGCGTCGCAGAGGACCTGCCCATGCGCATCGCCCTTACCCCCGCACGCCTCGGTGCGGCCGCCCTGGTGGCGGTACCCCTGGTCGCCACCGGCCTGGCCGGTCAGGCACAGGCGGCCACCACCGTCACGCAGGACCGGCTCACCCTCAGCTCGACGGCCGCGAACACCGCGACCAAGGCGGGTCTGACCGTGCACTCCAGCGCCTGCTTCACCGCGAAGACGCTCGGCGTCGGCGTCCGGGACGCGGCCGGCCGGAACCTCGACTTCCCCGGCAACGCGAGCAACGTGCAGATCTGCCCGGGCGGCGTGAACTTCACCAGCGCGGCCCGGACGCTGCCCGCCGGGACGTACACCCAGTTCGGCTTCTGGCAGGACCAGGGCGGGAGTTGGCACAACCTGCCGTCGCAGAAGCTGACCGTCGGCGGCACGGTCGCCCCCACGCCCACGCCGACGCCGATCCCCACGCCCACCCCGACGCCGACCCCCACCCCGACGCCCACCCCGCCGGTGGGCGGCTCGCCGATCCCCGGCAAGGCGCTGACCTGGTCGGAGGAGTTCGACAGCTCGATCGCCTGGGGCTCCAAGTGGGTCGGCGACCGCAGCAGCGCGTACCGCTACGGCAACCACAACCCGGACGACAACAAGCTCGACTGGTTGAACCCCGGCGGCGTCTCGGTCTCCGGCGGTGTGGCCACCTTCACCGCGAAGCCGTCCGCGCACACCCTGGAGAGCGGCAAGCAGGCCTGGGACACCGGGCTGCTCACCACCGAGTACTCCGCACAGGGCTTCCAGGTGAAGACCGGCGACTACGCCGAGGCCCGGGTCGAGCTGCCGGCCGGCTCCGGGGCCTGGCCCGCGCTGTGGACCTGGAAGGACGGCAACGGCGAGATCGACAGCTTCGAGTACCACCCCGACAACGCGGCGCTGCTGGAGCTGACCAACCACGTCAAGTCCGGCCTGAAGTACCACACCGACGCGAACGCGGTCGGCCCCGACAAGTGGGTCACCATCGGGACCTACTACGGCGCCAACTCCGTCGACTGGTACGTGAACGGGGCCAAGGTCTTCTCCGACGGCACCGGTGTCGGGGCGAACTGGTCGGCCTACCTGATCCTCAACCTCTCGGTGGGTGCCGGGCAGTACCACCCGGGGCCCAGCGGCTCCGCACCGATCAGCTTCGCCTCGGACTACGTCCGGGTCTACCGCTGACCGTGAGCTGAGCTCGGGTCAGCCGACGGTCAGCGTGAACGGCGTGCTGTTGTTCGCGGGGTTGTGATCGTCCATGCTGACCACCCTGACGTGCCCCTCGGCCACCGTGCCGGGGGGCACGTCGGCGTCCGCCCGGACCGGCACCAGCGCGGTCGCGGTCTCCAGCGGGGGCAGCCCGGCGCCGAACGTGCACTGCACGACCTGGTCGGACAGGGCCCGGCAGCCGGCCGGGAAGTACGGCCCCTCGGCGGTGAACCCGGCCGGCAGGTCGACCAGCACGGTGAACGGCGAGGCCGTCCGCTGCGGGCCGAGGTTGGCGACGAAGCCGTGCACGGTGGTGGTCCCGCCCGGCGCGACCGGGTCAGGGTCCAGCCGGACCACCATGAGGTCGGAGCTCGAGGGCGCCGCCCCCGCCGTCGTGGCGCCGATCATCAGCGCAGCCGAGGCGGCCAGGCCCGCCATCACCCATCTGGTCACTGTCATCACCTGTCTGCCGAACGCGGTCGTCCCGCTACGCACTGTAGCCGCGCGACGCGGATTCGCCCGGAGGCGGGGACAGTGCGCCGGGCGGGTGTCGGGCGACCGCCCCGGCGTCCTAGGGCCACCGCCCCGGTGTCAGGGGGCCAGTACCTGGCCGAGCCGGCCGGCGATCTGCCGCATCACCGGGACCAGTGAGGTGTTGCCCGCCTGGGCCTCCAGTGCCCGGATCCGGGCCTCGGGGCCGGAGACCGAGAGGGCGGTGGGGGTCGGCGCGCCGGGGACGGCGACCGCGATGCAGCGGACCCCGATCTCCTGCTCCTGGTCGTCCACCACGTAGCCGCGCTCCCGGGCCTGGGCCAGCTGGGCGAACAGCTCGGCCGGATCGGTGACGGTGTACGGGGTGTGCGACTGGAGCGGCTGGGTGCCGAGTACGCCGCGCGCTTCGGCCTCCTCCAGCTGGGCCAGCAGGGCCTTGCCGACGCCGGTGCAGTGCGGCTGCACCCGGCGGCCCACCTCGGTGAACATCCGCATCGAGCGGCGCGACTGGACCTGGCCGACGTAGACCACCTCGCCGCCCTCCAGGACGGCCAGGTTGGCGGTCTCGCCGGTGGCCTCCATCAGCTCGGCCAGGTACGGGCGGGCCCAGCTGCCGAGCAGCCGACCCGCGGTCTCGCCGAGCCGGATCAGCCGGGGGCCCAGGGTGTAGCGACGGGCGGTGTCCTGGCGGACATAGCCCTGCTGCACGAGGGTACGAACCAGGCGGTGGATGGTCGGCATCGGCAGGCCCGAAGTGGCGGAGAGCTCGCTCAGGGTGGCCACCCCGCCGGAGTCGGCCAGGGCTTCGAGGAGTTGGAAGGCGCGCTCGACGGACTGCACGCCGCCGGTGGCACGGTCGGCCCCTGTGGGTGCTGCGGCGGAGGTGCTGGCCACCGGCGTTCCCTTCACTGTCGGAGGAGGAGTAGAGTCCCAGCGATCTATCTCAACAAAGCGTTGAAATTCTGTATCGCGGAAACTAGTCTCCACCTTACAGAACCGAACCCGCCAGTAGACGGGTCGGTATCGAGGAAGTTCCCACCGGAATTTCCCTGTTGGCTCAACTGTCCAAGGAGTGTTCTGCCATGGCTGCAGATCAGGGACCCGTCGGCGCTTCCCCCGCCGCTCCGGTCGTCACTGTCGCCGGACCGCGCGTCCCCCGCAGCGAGGAGGTGCTCACTCCCGAGGCGGTCGCCTTCGTGGTCGGTCTGCACCGTGCGTTCGAAGGCCGCCGGCAGGAGCTCCTGGCCCGACGGAAAACCCGCCGGGACGAGATCGCGGCGGCCGGCACCCTCGACTTCCTCCCCGAGACCGCCGCGATCCGCGCCGGGGACTGGAAGGTCGCCCCGGCGCCGCGTGCACTGCAGGACCGCCGGGTGGAGATCACCGGCCCGACCGACCGCAAGATGGTGATCAACGCCCTCAACTCCGGCGCGAAGGTCTGGCTCGCGGACTTCGAGGACGCCACCGCCCCCACCTGGGAGAACGTGGTCAGCGGCCAGGTCAACCTGATCGACGCCTTCGAGGGCCGGATCGACTTCGCCACCGACGCGGGCAAGTCCTACACCCTCAAGCCCGCCGCCGAGCTGGCCACCGTGGTGGTCCGCCCCCGGGGCTGGCACCTGGACGAGAGCCACCTGATGGTCGACGGCACCCCGGTCTCCGGCGGGCTGTTCGACTTCGGCCTCTACTTCTTCCACAACGCCGCCCGGCTGCTCGCGCGCGGCGCCGAGGACCCGAACTCCGGCCCGTACTTCTACCTCCCGAAGACCGAGAGCCACCTGGAAGCCCGGCTCTGGAACGACGTCTTCACCCACGCGCAGGCCGCGCTCGGCATCGAGCACGGCACGATCCGCGCCACCGTGCTGATCGAGACCATCACCGCCGCGTTCGAGATGGACGAGATCCTCTACGAACTCCGGGACCACGCCGCCGGGTTGAACGCCGGCCGGTGGGACTACCTGTTCTCGATCGTGAAGAACTTCCGGGACGCCGGCGCGCACTACATCCTCCCGGACCGCAACACGGTCGGGATGACCTCGCCGTTCATGGCCGCCTACGCCCGGCTGCTGGTGCAGACCTGCCACCGGCGCGGCGCCCACGCGATCGGCGGGATGGCCGCCTTCATCCCGTCCCGCCGCGACCCCGCGGTCAACGCCGCCGCGCTGGAGAAGGTCAAGGCCGACAAGGAGCGCGAGGCCGGCAACGGCTTCGACGGCTCCTGGGTCGCCCACCCCGACCTCGTTCCGGTCGCCCGCGCCTGCTTCGACGCGGTGCTCGGCGACCGGCCGAACCAGAAGGACAACCCCGGCTCCGCCGAGCCGGTGACGCCCGCTCAGCTGCTCGACATCGCGGGCGCGGGCGGCACCTGCACCGAGGCCGGTCTGCACAACGCCGTCCAGGTCGGCGTCCGCTACATCGAGGCGTGGCTGCGCGGTCTGGGTGCCGTCGGCATCTTCAACATGATGGAGGACGCGGCCACCGCCGAGATCTCCCGCTCGCAGATCTGGCAGTGGATCCACAACGACGTGGTGCTCGCCGACACCGGCGAGAAGGCCACCGCCGAGCTGGTCCGTCGGCTCGTGACCGAGGAACTCGCCTCCCTGCGCACCGAGTTGGGTGACGCCGCCTACGCCGGTGGGCGCTGGAACGAGGCCGCCAAGCTCTTCGAGCAGGTCGCGCTGGCCGAGGAGTTCGTCGACTTCCTCACCCTGCCCGCGCTCTCGCTGCTCGACTGACACCAACCTATCCAGCCGCAACCGGTCTGCCGCCCGCCGCGCTGTAGAACTGGCGGCGCCGATTTCTACGATCCGTACGGCCACCCCGAGCTGGGTGGCCGTACGGCTTCCCGAGGAGCACCCGATGGCACGCATCTTCTTCAACGGCCAGGCCATGGTCGGCGGTCCGTTCCACGCCTCGGTCGCCGACGCGCTGATCGGCCCGGTCACCACCGCCCCCGGCTACCGTTTCTTCTCCCTCGGTGACGTCTGCCCGGGCCTGCACCCCGACCCCGCGGTGGACACCGCCATCGAGGGCGAACTCTACGACGTCGACCTGGACCACCTGCGGGACGTCGTCCTGCCCGGCGAGCCGCGCGAGCTGGAGCTCGGCGTCATCAAGCTGGCCGACGGCTCGGCCTGCCTGTCGATGCTGCTCGCCCGGGGCGAGGCCGAGCGTGAAGTCCACCGCGAGATCACCGAGTTCGGCGGCTGGCGAGCCTACCTCGCCACCCTGGGCCGGACCGCCTGAGCGGCCGTCCGCACGCGGAAATCCCATCGCCCTCCATGGGCCCCCCATGACACCCTCACCTCGGTCGGACTGGGTGATCGTTCTGTGAGTGCAGCTCGCTAGACTTCGCCCGCCCGCGAACTTTTGTGACGGTCACACAAGTTGGGTGTTCCCAAACATGGGGGGAGAAGTATGAGGAGTCTGCTGTCCGGTAGACGCGTGCGACACAGGCGGAGGAGAGCCGGACTCGCCGCTCCCGGTGTCCTGTTGCTCGCCGTACTGGCAACGCTGGTGGGCCAGGTCGACCCCGCCGCCGCGGCGGCGGTACCGACCGCGGCGGTCGGAACACCGCAGCCGGGCCTCGACGCGGGCGCCCCGTCCGCCGGCCCGTCCGCGTCTCCGGGCGCCGGTCCGACGGTCGCGCCCAAGGTGGACCCGAAGGCCGAGCAGGAGGCCGCCGCTCGCCAGCTCCAGCAGGCCGACCCGTCCGGTGCCTGTCCGGTGGCTCTGACGCCGGGCGCGTTGGCCACCTGCACGATCGCTCCGTACCAGACCGCCCCGTTCTCGATCACGCTGACGCAGCCCAAGGACGTGGTTCTCGTCCAGGTCGTCGCGACGAGCTGGGGGGTCTACCCGACCCTGGTCGCGCCGGACGGCACCGCGGTGACCTGTGACAACCCGATGGACATGGGCGGGGCGAGCGTGCTGCTGCGCTGCGCCACCGGCCAGGCGGGGGACTTCACCCTCCGGGTGCGGGACGGCAGCGGCCAGCAGAACGGTGTCTCGGTCTCGTACCTGCCGCTGCTGTCGACCACTGCCTGCAAGACGGTGAGTGCCGCCGACCTCGCGCTCGGCGGTCCGACCGTGTTCAACGGTTCGCTGCCGCTCGGCTCGGCCGGTGACTGCTACGCGCCGACCGGTCTGGCCGCGGGCGACGTGCTGCGGACCCACGTGTCCAGCTATCAGGTCATCCAGATCGTCTACGACGCCGCGGGCAAGCAGATCTGCAACACCAGGTCGAACCAGACCACCGAGCTCGACTGCAAGCTGGTGGGCGAGGCACCGTTCCGGGTGACGATGCAACATATCTCGGGCGCGGCCCAGACCTACGACCTCACCCTGGCGCGGCTCAACCGGCCGGATGGCTGCGCGGTGGTGGAGGCGCAGGCCTTCGGGGTCGCACCGGACCTGAGCCCGGTCGCTCGCTGCCGCTCGCTGCGGGTCTCCAAGCAGGCGTCCTACTCCTTCGCACCGGTCATCGCCGAGGGGTCCGCCCCCTACGGCAGCCTGTTCGGTCGCGACGGCACCCAGCTGTTCGGTGGCTGCGCGCAAGGCACGGAGTGCGACCTGACACCTGGTGACTACACCTGGGCGGTCGAGGCGCGGAACCTCACCGTCGGTGCGTTCGGTATGGCCTTCCACTCCGCGAAGGAGACACGGGGCTGCACCGCGACCAACGACAACGGCTTGGTGGCCGGTCCGGCCGCCGGCACCTTCGGCGGGGCGGGCCAACAGCTCTGCCGCACGCTGCCCACGGCCACCGGCACCGGTGTCTACCTGCTCAACCGTCCGCCCGCCGACGGCATCAGCGCCGGTGTCACGGTCTACGACGCGGCCGGCGCCAAGCAGTGCGAGAACGCCGGATACCCGGCAACCGTCTGCAAGCTGACCGGCACCGCACCGTTCCGCGCCGTACTGAGCGGCACGCCGAACAAGGCATACCGGCTGGTGGTCCACCGCACCGGTGAGACGGCCGGCTGCACCGCCTGGAAGCGGAGCGGGTTCGACGGCACCTGGGGCGCCGAGGTCACGCTGACCGCAGAGACGACCCAGGCCTGCCTCGCCCTGCCGGCCGGTCAGCACAGCACCGCCGAGATGGCCGACTACACCAACACGCAGAACAAGCTCAACGCCTCGCTGCAGGTGGTCGACCCCCAGGGCAACGTGGCGTGCTCGACCTCCGCCAGTTCGGCCATCACCTGTCCCCTCACCTCCGGCGTGCCGTACACCGCACTGCTCGTCAACAGGACCTGGGGCGACAGCTACAAGCTGGTCCGGCGGGACATCTCGCCCACCGCGAACTGCCTCACCCCGAACGCGACCACGGTCGGCGGCCAGTCCGTCCCGATCGACCTGACCTCCGTACTGGACGCCCGGTGCGTCCGGGTCAACGCCGCCGCCACGGACAAGTTCTGGCTCAGCGGGCGGGCGACCAGCGGCTCGGTGCAGGTACAGGTCACCGATGTGACCGGTCAGAACGTCTGCCTGCAGTGGGGCCTTTCCTGCCGGGTCACGGGCTCGACCTCGTACACCGTGCTCGTGCTCGCGGACGGGTACCAGGGGACGAACATCCACGCCAATGTGGACACCTGGAAGGTCGGTACGGCGAGCGGCTGGGCGCCGGAGTGCACCTCCCACCCGATCGCGGTGGAGGGCTTCGCGCTCCGGAGCGGGGTGCTCACCGAGTCCTCGTCCGCCTACTGCGCGGTGCTCGGGATGAAGCCGTCGCAGTCCTTCAAGGTCGTCGGTACCACCAGCGGTTCCTTTGCCAAGCAGCCGGCCGTGAACCTGTTCAGCCCGGCCAAGTGGGACAACAACGACCTCAGCTACCAGTGCGCCAGCAACTACGGCCAGTTCGGTTCCCGGTGCCAGAGCCTCAACGGATCCGATGCCGGACAGGCCGTGCTGATCCTCAGCGCGGCTGGGGCAGCGACGCCGGTCGAGTACAGCGTGCAGGGGGAGTGCGACTTCTACGGATGCACCGGCGGGCCGCGGCCGATGACGCTGAGCTCGATCGCCCCCGCCACCGGCGTGGCCGGTACGCAGACCCAGGCCGTCGTCCGCGGCACCGGCCTCACCCTGGGCACCACGCTGAAGCTGGTCCGCAACGGCACCTGGAGCAGCACCCAGCCGCTCATGGCACCGCTCTCGGTCAGCCCCGACGGGACCACGCTGCACGTCCTGGTCGACACCAACGGTCTGGAGCCCGGAAGCTACGACGTGGTGCCCGACGGTGCCGGGAGCGGGGTCGGCCTCCTCAACACGTACACGGTGAAGCCCGCGGTGACCGCGACGAAGGGCCGGTTCGTCCCGGTGCCCCCGTCGCGCATCCTGAACACCGTCTCGGGCGTCGGTGCGCCCGCCGGGCGGGTCGGCCAGGGCGGCGTCGTGAAGCTGCAGGTCGCCGGTGTGGGCGGGGTTCCGGCCACCGGTGTGACGGCGGTCGTGATGAACGTGACGGCCGTCAACCCCACGCGGAACAGCGCCATTTCGGTGTACCCGAGCGGTCAGGCGGTGCCCGACCTGCCGACCGTGAGCTTCGCGGCCGGACACAACGTTCCGAACCTGGTGACGGTCCCGCTGTCGAACGGAAAGGTGGACCTGCGCAACGCGTGGGGCGAGGTCGACCTCGGCGTCGACGTCGCCGGTTACTACACCGACAGCGGTGCCGGCTCCCTGCTGCGCCCGGTCAACCCCTCGCGCATCCTGAACACCGTCTCCGGCGTCGGTGCGCCTGCGCGGCGGGTCGGTTGGGGCGGCGTGGTGCCGCTGCAGGTGACGGGGGCGGGCGGCGTCCCGACCACCGGTGTGAAGGCGGTCGTGATGAGCGTGACGGCCGTCAACCCCTCCCGGACCGGCTACGTGACGGCGTATCCGAACGGCCAGTCCGTGCCCGACGCGTCGAACGTCAACTTCACCGCCGGGCAGAACGCGTCGAACCTGGTCACCGTCCCGGTGGGGGCGAACGGGAAGGTGGATCTGTACAACGCGTGGGGTGAGGTCGACCTCGGCGTCGACGTCGTCGGGTACTACACCGACTCGGGCGCCAGCTACTCGGCGGCCGGGCTCGTCCGGCTGATGGACACCCGCTACGGCGAGGGTGCCCGCGCCGGGACCCTGGGCGGGGCGGGCGACGTGGTCAGCCTGAAGGTGGCCGGGGTCGAGGGCGTGCCCGCGACCGGTGTCACCTCGGCGCTGCTGAACGTCACCGTCGTCTGGCCCACCAACACCAGCTTCCTGACGGTCTTTCCGCACGGGACCGACCGTCCGGACGCGTCGAACATCAACTACCGGCCGGGAGAGGTGGTGTCCGCCCTGGTGATGGTTCCGGTGGTGGACGGCCGGGTGTCGTTCGCCAACCAGTGGGGCAGCACCGATGTGGTCGCCGACCTGATCGGCTACTTCGCGGCCTGATCCCCGCGTTCCGCCTGCCGCGCCGTCCGGTCACCCGGGCGGCGCGGCACTGTCGGTTCTCGGGACGACTGGCCGGACAGCCGGCGGATCTCCGTCGCCAGGTGCGTCGCCAGCTCGGACTGGTGGACGTAGCCGCGGTGGTGGTGGCCCCGGATCACCGGTCGCTCACTGCCGGGCTGGCGCAGCGCGGTGGGCGGGTCGGCGAGCCAGTGGTCGGTGCTACCCGGCTCGTCCAGCCGCTGGCCGCCGAACGAGTCGGTGGAGCGGTGGAAGTTGGCCCAGGCGAGGGCGGGGCGGCCGTCGGGCAGCGGGGCGTGCAGACAGGTCGGGGACCAGCGGCCGTACAGCCGGGGGACCGGGTGGCCGTACGTGACCACCGACAGGCTTGCGGCCGACTCCGGTGCGGTGGCGGCCAGTTGGGTCACCGTGGCGGTGACGATCACCGCGCCCTGGCTGTGCCCGAGCAGGATCACCGCGCCGCCCCGCTCGGTCAGGTGCCGGACCCGCTCGGTGAGCTGGGGCACCGCATGCTCGCCGTAGCTGGGCGTTGCGTTGCGTGGGGGGCGATGTCCCAGACGATCGCGGTCAGTTTGCGGGTGTGCGGATCGGCCAGCGCGTGCCGAAGATCCGGACGTACTCCTCGCGGTGGATCTCGCCGTCGCCGTCCCGGTCCAGCGCCTCGGCCAGTGCGTCCACCACGCGCAGGGTGGAGGCCCGGACGTGCGGGTCGCCGTCGAAGGTGCCGCGTGCGGCGGCGGCGATGAACTCCTGCTCGCTGATCCGCCCGCCGCGGCCGTGTCGGAGACGGCGGCCAGCCGGGCGGCGTAGCTGATCAGGTCGTCCCGGCTCAGCTGCCCGTCGTTGTCGATGTCGTACAGGCGGATGACGGAGGTGATGCGCGGGGTCCAGCTCTCGGACATGACTGCCTCCCGGCGAACTCGGGGGGTGAGTTCGATCTTTGGGCAGCAGGTCGGGAACGAGCCGTTTCGTGCGGATGATGACCCGAGGGGGAGTTCCGGCGGGTGAAGTGGACGCGCCGGGCTGACGGGGAAGGACACGGGTGACAGCCCCGGACTCTCGCCGTGAGTCCGGGGCTGCTCTCCGGCCCCCGAGGGGGTGGAGTCCGGTGACCGCACCGTCCCGGGTGCGGACCGGAGTTGAGGGGTGGTCAGAGGCGGGCGGCCAGTTCCTTGGCGGCGCGGGCGCAGTCCTGGGCGATCTTGTCCTCGTTGACGGTGGTCAGGTTGCCCTTCTCCACCACGGGGTTGCCGTTGACCAGCAGCAGGGCCAGCGGCGGGAGCGCACCGAGGGTCAGCGCGGCGATCGGGTCGGCGATCGAGGAGTGCATGATGCCGTCGATCTTCCAGAGCGCCAGGTCGGCCAGCTTGCCGACCTCGATCGAGCCGATCTCGTTCTGCCGGCCGAGCACCCGGGCGCCGCCCATGGTGCCCAGGCGGAGCGAGCTGCGGGCGGTGAGCGCCTTCGGGCTGCCGTGCAGCCGGTTGATCAGCAGTGCGTTGCGCAGCTCGGTGCCCAGCTCGCCGGACTCGTTGGAGGCGGTGCCGTCCACGCCGAGGCCGACCGGCACACCGGCGGCGAGCATGTCCGGGACCCGGGCGATGCCGGCGGCGAGCCGGGCGTTGGAGGACGGGCAGTGCGCGACACCGGTGCCGGTCTCGGCGAACTTGGCGATGTCCGAGTCGTTCATGTGGACGCAGTGCGCCATCCAGACGTCCTCGCCCAGCCAGCCGGTGGACTCGAAGTAGTCGGTCGGCCCCATCCCGAACAGCTCCTTGCAGAACTGCTCCTCCTCGGCCGTCTCCGAGCCGTGGGTGTGCAGCCGGACGCCCTTGCGGCGGGCCAGCACGGCCGCCTCGCGCATGAGTTCGGTGGAGACCGAGAACGGCGAGCAGGGCGCGATGGCGATCTGCAGCATCGAGTCGAAGGAGGCGTCGTGGTACTTGTCGACGGCCGCCTCGGAGGCGATCAGGATGTCCTCGGTCTTCTCCACCGCGTGGTCCGGCGGCAGGCCGCCGTCCTTCTTGCTGCGGTCCATCGAGCCGCGCAGCGCGGTGAAGCGCATGCCGAGCTCCTGGACGGCCTCGATCTCGGCGCCGAGGATGTCGCCGCCGTCCTTCGGGAACACGTAGTGGTGGTCCGAGGCGGTGGTACAGCCGGACTTGAGCAGCGCGGCGGCCGAGCCCTGGGCGGCGGCGTGCACCAGGCGGTCGTCGATCCGGGCCCAGGTCGGGTAGAGCGCGACCAGCCAGTCGAACAGGATGTTGTCCTGGGCCAGGCCCCGGGTGATCCACTGGTAGAAGTGGTGGTGGGTGTTGACCAGGCCCGGGGTGATCAGGTGGCCCTCGCCGTTGATCCGGCGCACCACGTTGTCCAGCCACTGCGGGGCGGGTCCGTTGCCGACCGACTCGATCGTGTTGCCGAGGACGACGACGTGGCCGCGGGCGTACTCGGTGTCGTTGGCGTCGACCGTGGCGATGGCGACGTTCTCGATCACGATCCGCTGGTCGGGGCGCGGGGGCTGGACTGCCATGGTGGTTCTCCTATGGGGGGAGGGGAAAGGGCGCGCGGTGAGCGGAGCGCGCCCCTTCCCGGTCAGGACGGTGTCGCCGTTGGCACCGTCGCACCGGTGGCACCGCCGGATGGGGCTTGGCGGTTGGCACCGACGTGGTGGAAGAGCAGGTTGAGCAGGACGGCCAGCACGCAGCCGGCCGAGATGCCGGAGTGCATCAGCGTGCGGACGGCCTCCGGGAAGGCGTCGTAGAAGGTCGGGGCCGCGATCGGGATGATGCCGACCCCGAGCGAGACCGAGACCAGGATGGTGTTGGCGCTGGAGTTCATCCCCGCCTCGGCCAGGGTCCGGATGCCGCTCGCCGCGACCGTGCCGAAGAGCACGATCCCGGCGCCGCCCAGGACGGGCGAGGGCACCAGCGAGACCAGCGAGCCGAGCACCGGGAAGAGCCCGAGCAGGATCAGGATGCCGCCGCCGGCCGCGACCACGAACCGGCTGCGGATGTTGGTCAGTGCCACCAGCCCGATGTTCTGGGCGAAGGCGCTGGCCGCGAAGCCGTTGAAGACCGGGCTGATCGCGGTGGCCAGACCGTCCGCCCGCAGGCCGGCGGCGAGGGTCTGCTCGTCGGCCTCGCGGTCGACGATCCGGCCCAGGGCCAGCATGTCGGCGGTGGACTCGGTCATCGACACGATCATCACGATGCAGATCGAGACGATCGCGGTGAGCTCGAAGACCGGGGCCCCGAAGTGGAACGGGGAGGGCAGTGCGAAGACCTCGGCCTGGGAGACCGGCCCGAAGTCGGCCAGCCCGAGCGGGAAGGCCAGCGCGGTGCCGACGGCCAGCCCGACGAGCAGGGAGAGCTGCTGCCAGAAGCCCCGGAGCAGTTTGTTGCAGAGCACCACCGCGGTGAGGGTGAACGCGGCGAGGCCGATGGCCTTCATGGAGCCGTACCCGGGGGCGGCGGGTGAACCGCCGCGCGCCCAGTTGACCGCGACCGGCAGCAGGGACACCCCGATGAGGGTGATCACGGTGCCCTGGATGACCGGCGGGAAGAATCGGATCAGCTTGCAGAAGTACGGTGCCGCGAGGAAGCACAGGAGCCCCGCGACGATCACCGCGCCGAAGATCACCGGCAGGGCCTGGTCGGGCCCGTGCTCCTTGGCGATCGCCAGCATCGGTGCGACCCCGGCGAACGAGACGCCGTTCACGAACGGCAGCCGGGCACCGATTTTCCAGATCCCCAGGGTCTGGAGCAGGGTGGCCAGTCCTGCGGTGAACAGGCTGGCCGAGATGAGCAGGGCGAGCTCGGTGGGGGACAGGCCCACACCGGCACCGACGATGAGCGGGGGCGCGACCACGCCCGCGTACATCGCGGCGACGTGCTGGAGTCCGGTGGTGAAGAGTTTCACCGGCGGCAGCAGCTCGTCGACCGGGTGGACCGAGCGGCCTTCCGGTGTGTCGGGGAGGATGGTTGACACACCATCAGGCCGTCTCGGCCCGTCCGGGGTTGAACCGCCGTCTGTGGTTCGGTTAGAGCTGGTTGCCATGTCGAGCTCCTCTAGCGCTCGTGGCTCCCGGCGCGCCCGCGGCGCTGGAGCTGCCCCGGAGGCGGGACGGCGGTGCAAGGGTCCTCCGGGCGATTTCTCCAGCTCCCCGGGCCGGCCGCCGTGAGGCGAGCACGATCTCCGGTAGGTGGGGGTGGAGAAACGGGTGGTGCGGGTGGTGCAGACCGTCCGGCACGGTCCGGTTTGGCGAGACCGGTGGGTGCAGCGGTGCTGGACGGGGTCCATGGGGTGGGTCAGGCGACCGGGATGACCGGGACGACGCCCTCGCGGTGCACGGTGCCCTCGATCAGGCCGTACATCCGGTCGGCGGCGTAGTAGACCTCGTTCTCGTTCTTGAGACCGAAGGGCGACAGGTCGACCAGGAAGTGGTGCTTGTTGGGGAGTTCGAGCCGGACCTCGTCCACCTCGGCCCGGTTGTTCAGCACCCGGGTCCCCATCGAGTGCAGGGTCTGCTGCAGCGAGTACGAGTAGGTCTCGGCGAACGCCTCCAGCAGGTGCCGGCGGATGTGCTGGTAGGAGCGGTTCCAGTTCGGCTGGGCCTCGCCCTCGGCACCGCTGAAGCCGTACTTCCAACGGGCCGTCACCTGGGTGGCCAGGATGCGGTCGTACGCCTCCTGGAGGGTGGTGTACTTGTCCTTGATGTAGCCCCAGAACTCCGAGTTGGTGGAGTTCAGCACGGTCAGGTCCTTGAGACCGGAGACGACCTGGACGGTGGTGCCGTCGTAGGTGATCTCGCTGGTCCGTACCTCGCCGCCGTTGCGGACGAAGGAGTGGCCGACCTCCTCGGAACCGATGAAGCGCGCCGAGCTGTCCGGCGTCCTGATCCGGTCCCAGGTGTACTCCTCGATCCGGATCCGGGCCCGGTGGATCGGCTCGTTGTTGTCGACGAAGTGCTTCGCCAGCGTGATGCCGAAGGCCTCCGCCGACTCGATGCCGTACTCCTTGGCGAAGGCGTACACCGTGTTCTTGGTGGTGTCGGTGGGCAGGCAGTTGGCGTTCGAGCCGGTGAGGTGGACGTCGTCGAGGTCACCGGAGAGGGCGACCGAGACGTTCAGGTCCTTGATCTCGTGGCGGGTCGAGTCACGGTAGACCCGGACGATGCGGTTCTCCGCCTTGCCGTACTGGTTCTGGCCGAGCACGTGGGCCATGACATGGCTCCTAAGGGTTCCAGCGGCCTACTAGCTTCCGCGGTAGACCGAGTATCCGAACGGGTTGAGCAGCAACGGCACGTGGTAGTGGTGCTGCGCGGGCGCGACCGTGAAGACGATCGAGACCTCGGGGAAGAACGGCGGCTCGGCGGACTTCTTCGCGTAGTACGAAGCGGTGTCGAAGAGCAGCCGGACGACCGAGCCCGCCTCCGCGGCCGGCAGGTCCTTGGCCCGGCCGTCGGAGTCCGTGGCGGAGGTGCCGAGCACCTGCCAGCCACCCTCGGTGTGCAGTGCGAGCTCGACCGGGATGCCCTCGGCCGGGCGGCCGAGGCTGGTGTCGAGCACGTGCGTGGAGATGCCAGTCATGGGTTGAATGACCTTACTGATGGCAGGAATTGACCGGTCGACAGCGGCTCAGGCCGGGTCGAACAGCCGGTTGACCCGGATTTCGTTGATCTTGCGCAGCTCGCCCCGGACGATCTCCGCCTCGGTGGCGGCGTCGTGCGGGAAGCGCTCGCGCAGCGCGGCGAGCATGGTGCCGGCGGTGCGGCCGGTGGCGCAGATCAGGAACACGTGGCCGAACTTCGCCTCGTAGGCGGCGTTCGCCTCGTGCAGCTCGTCCAGGAGTGCGGAGTCGACTCCCTGGATGCCGGCCTGCTCGCGCTCGGAGGTGGCGTCGCCCGTCTTGGGCTTGCCGATCCGGGCGTGGCCGGCCATCGCGTCGGTGAGGTCCTGGACCGTCAGCTTCGCCATCGCCGCCTCGTTGGCGGCCAACAGCTCGGCCCGGTCGGACCAGGGCCGGGTCTCCGCGACGGCGGCGGCCCAGCTGGGGCTGGAGCAGATCTCCAGCAGTGTCTCCGTCAGCTCGGCGGCGGGGATCGCCGAGAGAGCGTCAGGAGTGGTGGGAAGGTTGGTCACGGGTGGACCTCCTGAAGAGTGGTGCCACCCGCAAAAGCTAGATCCGCCACCACCGGTCGTCAACACTTTGTTGAACTGTTGGTGGTTACGTTTTGAGACCAGGCCCCTGACCGGCCGTTTTGGTGTGCGATTCGCCAATCGTGCCCGACGGTGCGGGTCGGACAGACTGGGGCACATCGCTCGGCCGCACCGGTGAACGGTGCGGGCCCGACCGGGTCAGCCGGTCTTCGTGCCGTCCTGCCGGTTGAGGTAGTTGTACACCGTGAACCGGCTGACGCCGAGCGCCGAGGCCACCGTCTCCACCCCGTGGCGGACGGTGAACGCGCCGCGCTCCTCCAGGAGGGCGACCACGCGCTGCTTCTCCCAGCGGTCCAGCTCGGCCAGCGGACGGCCGTCGAACTGACGGGCCATCTCGGCCAGCAGCCGGTCCAGGGCACTGCTCAGGTGCGGGAGCCGGACGGCGACCGCCGCCTGGCCGTCCCACTCCAGCAGCACGTCGTCGGCCCGGGCCTCGTCGATCGAGACCTGGGTCGCGCCGACGGCCTCCAGCAGCGGCTTTATCGCCGCGGCGAGCGGGTGTTCCAGGGCGTCGCTCACGGGTTACCCACTCCTTCCGGGGTGTTGTCGTCCGTCTTGTCCTGGTCGAGCAGGGTCACCTGCAGGGAGATCTGGGTCGCGCCCGCGTCCAGGCTCTCCCGCAGCAGCCTGGTCACCGCGGCGAGCACCAGCTCGCCCCGGCCCTCGGCCTCGGTCCCGAACGGCCCGACCGCGACGGTCAGGCCGGCCTCGTCGACCGCCTGCCGGGCGGCCACCGCGTGGTCCGGGAACGTGTCCAGCTCGAACGGCTCTGTCGTGAACTCCACCTTCAATCGCACCTGCTCACTGTAGCGATCAGGGGTGGAGGGGGAAGGGGTCGGTCTTCAACAAATTGTTGCGGCGGTCTTGACGGTCCCTCGGATCGCGAGGCATGCTTCCACCAAGCAGAATCCCTCTTCCGGATTGTGGAAGTTGGATGGTTCGGAAGAGAGTGAAAGGTGATTGACGTGACTGCCGCTTCCCAGCACGCGTTCCTGAACGGACGCGTCACGGTCAACCTGTCGATCCTGTTCGGCGAGCTCCCGCTCCTGGAGCGCCCCGCCGCCGCCGCGGCCGCCGGCTTCACCGCCGCCGAGCTGTGGTGGCCGTTCGGCGAGGACCACACCCCGTCGGACGCCGAGCAGGACGCGCTCCGCAAGGCCTTCACCGACGCGGGCGTCCGGCTCACCGGCCTCAACTTCCTGGACGACCTGACCAAGGGCGCCCGGGGCACCCTCTCCGTACCGGCCGAGAGCGAGCGGTTCCGGGAGAACATCCCGGTGGCCGTCGCGCTCGCCGAGTCGCTCGGCACCGGGGCGCTCAACGCGCTCTACGGCAACCGGGTGGAGGGCGTCCCCGCCGCCGAGCAGGACGAGCTCGCGCTGGAGAACCTCGTCCTCGCCGCGCAGGCCGCCCACGCGATCGGCGCCGTGCTGCTGATCGAGACCCTCAACAAGGCCGAGTCCCCGGACTACGCGCTGGTCACCGCCGAGGCCGCGATCGCCGTCGTCGACCGGGTGAACGCGGCCACCGGCCTGGGCAACGCGAAGTTCCTCTGCGACCTCTACCACCTGGCCCGTAACGGCGAGGACCTGGCGGCCGTGATCGCCACCCACGCCGACAAGATCGGCCACGTGCAGATCGCCGACACCCCGGCCCGCAACGAGCCGGGCACCGGCGAGCTGGACTTCGAGGACCTCTTCGCCCGCCTCGCCGCCGCCGGCTACACCGGCCGGGTCGGCCTCGAGTACCGCCCGGCGAACGGCGTCAGCGCCGACAGCTTCGAGTGGCTCCCGCGCGAGTACCGCGCCTAGTTCCTCCCCTGGTGAGGCACTTGAGCCACCCCCACCCCTCCAAGTACGAAGGAACGCGACGCATGAGCGCCTCCCGCAAGATCGCCTTCATCGGCCTCGGCATCATGGGCAGCCCGATGGCCGCCAACCTGGTGAAGGCCGGCCACACCGTCACCGGCTTCAACCTCCAGCAGCCCGCGATCGACGCCCTGGTGGCGGCCGGTGGCAAGGGCGCGACCTCGATCGCCGACGCGGTGAAGGACGCCGAGATCGTGATCACCATGGTCCCGGCCGACCCGCAGGTCGAGCAGGTCGTCCTCGGCGAGGACGGCGTGCTGGCGAACGTGGCCGAGGGCACCCTGGTCATCGACATGTCCAGCATCACCCCGCAGACCTCGATCAAGGTCGAGGCCGCCGCCAGGCCCAAGGGCATCCGCACCCTGGACGCCCCGGTCTCCGGTGGCGAGGCCGGCGCGATCGAGGCCGTGCTCTCCATCATGGTCGGTGGCGACGCGGCCGACTTCGCCGAGGCGAAGCCGATCCTGGACGCACTCGGCACCACGGTCATCCACGTCGGCCCGGCCGGCGCCGGCCAGACCGTGAAGGCCGCCAACCAGCTGATCGTGGCCGTCAACATCCAGGTGCTGGCCGAGGCCGTGGTCTTCCTGGAGAACGCGGGCGTCGACCTCCCCGCCGCGCTCGACGTGCTCGGCGGCGGTCTGGCCGGTTCGACCGTGCTGAACCGCAAGAAGGCCAACATGATCGACCGTCAGTTCGCGCCGGGCTTCCGGATCGACCTGCACCACAAGGACATGGGCATCGTCACCGACGCCGCCCGTGCCGTCGGTGCGGCCCTCCCGGTCGGCGCGGTGGTGGCCCAGCTGGTCGCCTCCGCCCGCGCCAACGGCGACGGTTCGCTGGACCACTCGGCCCTGCTCCGGGGCGTCGAGCGCCTCTCGGGCCGCGAGGTCAAGTAACAGGCTCCTCCTGGTGGCGTGTACCTGTCCGGTCGTGCCCGCGCCACCAGGAGGTCAAGTCCGGTCGGCAGGAGGGCCGGGGCTCATACCGCCCCCTGTCGGCCGTCCCAAACCGGTGACCCACGCACCTACCCTCCCGGGTGCACTTCGGTCGTGCTCGCGCGGGTCACCCGGCCCCCTCCCTCGCCGAGGGGAGCCTCTCGTACGTCGGAAGCGGGACGAGAGGAACGGCGGGGAGGGGGCGCACCCCGTTACTTTTTCGCACCTGCTCGACCGCCTACGGTCCAGGGGCTCGGGGCTGTGCTTTCGGCAGGTGCTCAGCCCGCTACGGAGTCAGTGGCTCGGGGAACTGCGACGCCGGCCTCGGGAAAGGTGATCGTCGCGTAGCTGGTCAGGCACTTTCGCCGTGACCCGAACGCCAGATCTCCTCGCAGTTCCCCGAGCCCCTGGGTGGTAGACCGCTGAGCGCCTGCAAACACCGCAGCCCCGAGCCCCTGGACAGTGCAACCTCGGGACCTGCAAAAGGCTGAGCCCTCCTGCCGAGAGCAGAGTCCTGCGAAAAGCTGAAGCACCACACGGAAAGAGGCCACCTCATGGGTCACGTCGTTGTCGCCCCCGACAAGTTCAAGGGGACGCTGGAGGGTGCCGAGGTCGCCGCCCGGATCGCGGCCGGCATCCGCCGGGTCGCCCCGGGCGTCGAGATCCGTGAGCTCCCGGTCGCCGACGGCGGCGAGGGCACCTTGGCCGCCGCGCTGGCCGCAGGCTTCAGGCGGGTCGCCGTGAAGGTGGCCGGTCCGACCGGTCTGCCGGTGGACGCCGCGATCGCGCTGCGCGGCGACACCGCCGTGGTCGAGCTGGCGCAGTCCTCCGGGCTGGCCAGGCTCCCCGGCGGCCGGACGGCCCCGCTCGCGGCGGGCTCCTACGGCGTCGGCCAGCTGATCGCACGCGCCGTCGGCCTCGGTGCCAAGCGGATCGTGCTCGGTCTGGGCGGTAGCGCCTGCACCGACGGCGGTGCGGGCATGGTGCAGGCGCTCGGTGTCGGCCTGTACGACGGCGACGGCAGCGAGCTGGCGCCCGGCGGTGCCGCGCTGCGCAAGCTGGCCAGGATCGACCTCGGGTCGCTCGCCGACAGCCTGACCGGGGTCGAGGTGGTGGTGGCCTGCGACGTGGACAACCCGTTGCTCGGCACCCGAGGTGCGACCGCCGTCTACGGCCCGCAGAAGGGTGCGGACGGCGACGACCTGCTGATTCTCGAAGAGGGCCTGACCCGTTGGGCGGACGTGGTCCGCGACAGCACGGGCCGGGACTTCCGGAACGCTCCCGGCGCCGGGGCCGCAGGCGGGGTCGGCTTCGCCGCCCTCGCGCTGCTGGGCGCCACCATGCGGCCCGGCATCGAGCTCCTGCTCGAACTGCTGGGCTTCGACGAGGCCGTGCGTGGGGCACGCCTCGTCGTTACCGGCGAGGGTTGCCTGGACGCGCAGACGCTCCACGGCAAGGCCCCCGCCGGCGTCGCTGCGGCGGCCACCCGGGCGGGGGTTCGGGTGGCCGCCGTCGCCGGACGGCTGGAACTCTCGGAGGACCAGTGGCGGGCGGCGGGCTTCGTGGCGGCGTACGCGCTGACCGACCTGGCCGAGCAGCCGGGCGACAGCATGACCAAGGCGGGCGAGCTGGCCGAGGTGGCCGGCGAGCGGGTCGCGGCCGACCTGCTGCAGTCCTGACTCATCGTACTTTCCTACATTGACGTTTTGTTGAAGGCGGGCCTAGGCTCCGAGCAATCGCAGCTGACGATTCGGTGAACGGGCCCCAACTGCCCAGCGCGCCTTCGGCCTACCCCCACTCGTACTCTCGGTTCGGAGGTCCCAGATGCCCCTCAGTGCGACGCCCGCGACCACGGCGGTGATCCGTTCCCGCCGGGTGGTCCTGCCGGACGGCGAGCGTCCCGCTGACGTGCTGATCCGGGACGGCAGGATCGAGCAGATCGCCGAGTACGGTGCGGTGCCGGTCGGTGACCGGCACCTGACCGACCTCGGTGACACCGCGCTGCTGCCCGGTCTGGTCGACACCCACGTGCACGTCAACGAGCCCGGCCGGACCGAGTGGGAGGGCTTCGCCACCGCCACCCGGGCGGCCGCCGCCGGCGGGGTCACCACCGTCATCGACATGCCGCTGAACTCCGTCCCGCCCACCACCACGGTGGCCGGCCTGGCCGCCAAGCGGAAGGTCGCCGAGGGTCAGGCCTGGGTCGACCTCGGGTTCTGGGGCGGGGCGATCCCCGGCAACGTCGCGGACCTCGAATCGCTGCACCGGGAGGGCGTGTTCGGCTTCAAGAGCTTCCTCGCCCCGTCCGGGGTGGACGAGTTCCCGCACGTCGAGCAGGCCGACCTGGAGGCGGCGCTGGCCGAGCAGGCCAGGATCGGCGCGCTGGCGATCATCCACGCCGAGGACCCGGCCGTGCTGGAGGCCGCCCCGCAGCAGCCGGGCGTGCACTACCGCGACTTCCTGGCCTCCCGCCCCGACGACGCCGAGGCGGCGGCGGTGGCCCGGCTGCTGGACACCGCCCGCCGGACCGGCGCCCGGGTGCACATCCTGCACGTCTCCTCGGCCGCCGTGCTGCCGCTGCTGCGGCAGGCCCGCGCGGACGGCGTCCGGGTGACCGCCGAGACCTGCCCGCACTACCTCACGCTGGCGGCGGAGGAGGTGCCGGACGGCGACACCGCGTTCAAGTGCTGTCCGCCGATCCGGGACGAGTCCAACCGGGACCAGCTCTGGGCGGCGCTCGCCGCCGGGGAGTTCGTCGCCGTGGTCTCCGACCACTCGCCCTCCACCCCGGACCTGAAGCTGCTGCAGAAGTACGGCGGCAGCGGCGACTTCGCCGCCGCCTGGGGCGGGATCGCCTCGCTCCAGATCGGTCTGCCGGCCATCTGGACCGAGGCCCGCAGGCGCGGCCACTCGCTGGGCGACGTGGTGCGCTGGATGAGCAGCGGCCCGGCCTCGCTGGTCGGCCTGACCGGCACCAAGGGCGCCATCGCGGTCGGCTGCGACGCCGACCTGGTGGCCTTCGACCCGGACGCCGACTTCGCCGTGCACGCCGAGGACCTGCACCACCGCAACCCCGTCACGCCGTACGCGGGGAAGACCCTCACCGGCTCCGTCCGGACCACCTGGCTGCGCGGCCGGGTGGTGGACGTCGACGCCGAGCCGTTCGGCCGTCAGATCACTCGAAACTAAGGAGACTCAATTGAGTACCAGTCAGACCCCGAGCGCTCCGTTCACCGAGCTGGTCGACCTGGCCTCCCGCCTGCTGGGCGCCGGTGTGGTCGCCACCAACGAGGACACCTTCGCCGACGCGGAGAACCTGCTGGTCGCCAAGCCCGCCGAGTTCCGCCCGCACACCTTCGGCCACAAGGGCCAGATCATGGACGGCTGGGAGTCCAAGCGCCGCCGTGGCGTCTCGGCCGAGCAGCCGCACCCGACCGACGACGACCACGACTGGGCGATCGTCCGGCTCGGCGTGGCCGGCGTGATCCGGGGCGTGGTGGTGGACACCGCGTACTTCACCGGCAACTACCCGGAGACCGGCTCGGTCCAGGGTGCCTCGGTCCCCGGCCACCCGTCGCCGGCCGAGCTGGACGCGGCGGAGTGGGTCGACCTGGTGCCGCGGACCGCTCTCCAGGGCAACACCGCGCACGAGTTCGAGGTCACCGACCCGACCCGGTACACCCACGTCCGGCTGAACATCTGGCCCGACGGCGGCGTGGCCCGGCTGCGGGTGCACGGCGAAGTGCTGCCTGACCCGCGCGAGCTGGACGGCCTCTCCTTCGACCTGGCCGCCCAGGAGTTCGGCGGCGTGGCCGAGGCCGCCTCGGACCGTTACTTCTCCTCCCCGCACAACCTGAACTCTCCGGGCCGCGCCTCCGTCATGGGCGACGGCTGGGAGACCCGGCGTCGGCGCGACAAGGCCAACGACTGGGTACAGATCGCCCTGGCCGGGGGCGGCGAGGTCCTGGCCGCCGAGGTGGACACGTCCTACTTCGTCGCCAACGCCCCTGGCTGGGCCGACCTGGTCGGCTACGACGCGACCGACGGTGGCGGCCCCGGCGAGGACGCCGACGGCTGGTTCGAGCTGCTGCCCCGGACCCGGCTCCAGCCGGACACCCGGCACCGCTTCCGGCTCGCCGCCGGACGGACCGTCACCCACGTACGGATCAACGTCTACCCGGACGGCGGCCTGGCCCGCCTGCGGCTGACCGGCAAGCTGACCGAGGCCGGCCGGGCCGCCCTCGCGCTGCGCTGGTTCAACGCCGTCCCGGCCACCGAGGCGGCCACCGCGCTGACCGAGGCCGGCCTCACCCCGGCGGAGGCCACCGAGCTGACCGCCGCCCGCCCGCTCGCGGACGCCGCCGCGACCACCGCCGCGGTCGCTGCCCTGCAGCCGACCGACGGCCCCGACGGCGAGCAGTCCTCCCGCCGCCGCTCGGCCATCTGGCGCCTGCTCGGCGTCTGAGAGGCCGGCCCGGACAGCCTGCCGACCTCTCACCCCTCCGCCCCGCGTACTACTGAAGGACCGTCATGTCGCAGATCCTGACCACCGAGTCCGGCGCCCCGATCGCCGACAACCAGAACTCCGCCTCGGCCGGCGAGTACGGCCCGCTGCTGATCCAGGACCAGCAGCTGCTGGAGAAGCTGGCCCGCTTCAACCGGGAGCGCATCCCGGAGCGCGTCGTGCACGCCCGCGGCTCCGGCGCCTACGGCTACTTCGAGGTCACCGACGAGGTCTCGCAGTACACCCACGCGGACTTCCTCGCCGAGGTCGGCAAGCGCACCGAGGTCTTCCTGCGGTTCTCCACGGTGGCGGGCAACCTCGGCTCCAGCGACGCGGTCCGCGACCCGCGCGGCTTCGCGCTGAAGTTCTACACCGCGCAGGGCAACTACGACCTGGTCGGCAACAACACCCCGGTGTTCTTCATCAAGGACCCGATCAAGTTCCCCGACTTCATCCACTCGCAGAAGCGCGACCCGTTCACCGGCGTCCAGGAAGCCGACAACGTCTGGGACTTCTGGGCCCACTCGCCGGCCTCCACCCACCAGATCACCTGGCTGTTCGGCGACCGCGGCATCCCGGCCTCGTACCGCCACATGAACGGCTACGGCTCGCACACCTACCAGTGGGTCAACGCCCAGGGCGAGGCGTTCTGGGTCAAGTACCACTTCAAGACCAACCAGGGCATCCGCTCGCTGGACGGCGGCCAGTCGGCCGAGGTGCTCGGTGCGGACGCCGACAGCCACCAGCGTGACCTGCACCAGGCGATCGAGCGGGGCGTGTTCCCGTCCTGGACCCTGTACGTGCAGCTGATGCCGGTCGCCGAGGCGGCGGACTACCGCTTCAACCCGTTCGACCTGACCAAGGTCTGGCCGCACGCCGACTACCCGCTGGTCAAGGTCGGCCGCCTGGTGCTGAACAAGAACCCGGAGAACGTCTTCGCGGACGTGGAGCAGTCGGCCTTCTCGCCGAACAACTTCGTCCCCGGCATCGGCCCCTCCCCGGACAAGATGCTCCAGGGCCGGCTGTTCGCCTACGCCGACGCCCAGCGCTACCGCCTCGGGGTCAACCACACCCTGCTCGCGGTGAACGCCCCGAAGGCCACCGTAGCCGCCAACTACGGCCGGGACGGCCTGTCGGCGGTCAACGCGGCCGGCCGTGGCAAGAACTACGAGCCCAACTCGTACGACGGCCCGGCGCAGACCGACCGCCCGCTGGCCGCCCCGGTCCGGCTGGACGGCCACACCGGGACGTACACCACCCCGGCGCACACCAAGGACGACGACTTCTTCCAGGCCGGTGAGCTCTACCGCCTGATGTCGGACGGCGAGAAGTCCCGTCTGATCGACAACATCGCGGGCTTCCTGGCCCAGGTCAGCCGCGACGACATCGTCGAGAAGAACCTCGCCCACTTCCACGCGGCCGACGAGGAGTACGGCGCCCGCCTGGCGGCCGCCGTCGCCAAGCTCCGCGCGGGCAACGACAACTGACCAGCAGTTCGACCAACCCTCACCGTCCGGCCGGGCCTCCACCCGGTCGGACGGCCGACGGGCCTCTCCCCCCAGGGCAGTGGGGGAGGGGCCCGTTCCGGCGTTCGGCGGGGGCCGGGTGCCGACTCGGGCCGGTGGAGCGGCGTCCGGGTGGCTACGCTGGACCGATGGGCAGGGACGGGGAAGGGGACGCCATGTCGGTACGGGGGCAGGGGGCTTCGGTCTCGGCCGGGCCCTTCGGGGTGATGCGGCGGGCGCTGCGGGTGCTGGAGACGGTGGACCGCCACCCGGGCGGGGTGCCGGAGCCGGTGCTGGCCCGGGAGTTGGGGCTGCCCCGGGTGGTGGTCCGGGAGCTGGCCGAGTCGCTGGAGCAGGAGGGGTACCTCGCGCTGGAGGGCGGGCTCTGGGTGCTGGGCGGCGCGTTCGCGGTGCTCGGGCAGCAGAGCCGGGAGCAGCTGGTCCGGGCCCGGATGGAGCACCGGCTGGCCGAGCTGCGGGACGAGCTGGGCGCGGCGGTGTACTTCAGCCGGTACCACGACGGGGAGTTGACGGTCGAGGCGGTCTCGGCGGCGGAGCACGCCCCGGCGGTCCGCGAGTGGGTCGACTTCCGGGCCACCGCGCATGCCAGCGCGATCGGCAAGTGCCTGCTCAGCCAGCTCGACCACGACGGCCGCCGGGACCACCTCGCCCGGCACCCGGTGGCCCGGCTGACCGCCCGCACCATCACCGACCAGCAGCAGCTGATGCACCGGCTGGAGTGCCAGCCCGCGACGGTGCCGGTGCTGGACATCCAGGAGTACGCGCTCGGCACGGTCTGCGCGGCCGTCCCGGTGACGGCCGGCAGCACGGTGGGCTGCCTGGCCACCTCGCTGCCGGTCGGTCAGGTGCACCGGCTGCGGGCGGCGGCCGAGCTGCTGGCCGAGCGGGCGGCGCCGCTGATGCTGGCGATGGCGGTCTGAGCTCCGGCGCACTCTATTAGACACGATGTCGATAAGAACGGTCGAACCTCTTGTGGGCGCCCGTACCCGCGAGTAGGTTGCCTGGAGTCGAGCCGCCCACCCCTCGGCCAGGAGGTCCGCCATGCCGCCCCGCCCCGTTGTGCCCCCCGCCGTCCACGACAGCCTGGTGCTGGAGCCCCGCGACGTCCGCTTCGACTGGTCGTGGCTGCCGCTGCACTGGATCCCGGACGAGCCGATGGCCACCCACACGGTCAACGTCCTGCACCTGCTGCTGCCCGAGGGCGAGCGCTGGTTCGTCGAGGTCTTCAAGGACGCGCTGCCGCTGATCACCGACGACCAGCTCCGCGAGGAGGTGCTCGGCTTCATCGGCCAGGAGGCGATCCACGCCGAGGCGCACCAGGAGGTGCTGGACCACCTGCTCGGCCAGGGCCTCGACCCCCGCCCGTACGTCCGGCAGGTCACCTGGCTGTTCCGCCGGGTGCTCGGCAAGCGGCCCGGCCTGACGCCCGCCCAGCAGCGGGAGAACCTGATCGAGCGGGTCGCCTTCGTGGCGGCGATCGAGCACTTCACCGCCTTCCTCGGCAACTGGGCGCTCAACTCGCCCGGCCTGGACCGGGCCGAGGCCGACCCGACCATGCTCGACCTGCTGCGCTGGCACGGCGCGGAGGAGGTCGAGCACCGCAGCGTCGCCTTCGACCTGATGGTCCATCTGGACCCGGGCTACCTGCGGCGGCTGCGCGGCATGCTGGTCTCCGGGCCCACCCTGATCCACCTCTGGATCCGCGGCGTGCGCTTCCTGCTCGCCGCCGACCCCAGCCTGGACGGCTCGGTGAAGCCCACCTGGCGCGAGGCCCAGCGGATCGCCCGCCGGGGCCTGCTCCCCGAACCCTCCCGGATGGCCCGCTCGGCGCTCCGCTACTTCCGCCCCGGCTACCACCCCACCCAGGAGGGCTCCTCCAGCCAGGCCCTCAGCTACCTGGCCGGCTCCCCGGCCGCCCGGGCAGCAGCATCTCGCTGAACGGCAACCACCTACGGACCCAGGGGCGCGGGGAACTGCGAGGAGATCTGGCGCCGGGGTCACTGCGAAAGTGCCTGGCCCCGCACATCCGTTGAACGCTCCTGAGGTGGGCGTCGCCGTTCCCCGAGCCCCTGTCTTCCGCACGTCACTTTTGGAGCTGCCCGGATGGACCTCGAAGCGTTGCCGCCGGATCTGTACGGCCGCCCCAAGCCGGACGGCTTCCTGCGGCGGATGACCGCCTTCGCCGAATGGTACGACCCGAAGATGGGGCGGCCCGGGCTGCGTCGGAGCCCGCGCCGGCCGAGCCCGCGGCCGACGCCGCCGCTGCAGCTGGTGGTCACCGTGCACCGCCCGGTGGCCGAGGGCGTGGTGGAGCTGCGGCTCGGCGACCCCGGGGGAAGCCCGCTGCCGGTCTGGCAGCCGGGGGCGCGGATCGAGCTGACGCTGCCGTCCGGCCTGGTGCGGCACTACTCGCTGTGCGGCGACCCCGCCGACCGGAGCAGCTACCGGATCGCGGTCCGGCTGCTGCCGGAGGGCGGTGGCGGTTCGGCCGAGATCCACCGGCGGCTGCACCCGGGGGTCCGGCTGACCGCCCGCCGGCCCCGGAACGGCTTCGCGTTCTGCGCCGAGCCGGCCGTGCTGCTGCTGGCCGGCGGGATCGGTGTCACCCCGCTGCTGCCGATGGCCCGGCAGGCCCAACACCTGGGCCTGGATTGGCGGTTGGTACACGTCGGGCGCAGCGCCGAGTCGATGCCGTTCACCGAGGAGCTGCGCGCACTGGACCCGTCCAGGGTCGAGTTCCGGACCGAACTCACCCCGGCCGCCGAGCTGTTGGCCCGGGCCCCGCGCGGTGCGGCGGTGTACTGCTGCGGCCCGGCCCCGATGCTGGCGGCCGTCCAGCAGGCGTACGACCCGGCCGTGGCCCGGGCGCTGCACTTCGAGCGGTTCGGTGCCGCGCCGATCCTGGACGGCGAGCAGTTCACCGTCCGACTCGGTTCCGAAGGACCGCAGTTGACCGTACCGGCGGACCGCTCCGCGCTGGACGTGCTGCGCGAGGTCCGCCCCGAGCTGCCGTACTCCTGTCACCAGGGCTTCTGCGGCACCTGCAAGGTGCGGCTCACCAGTGGGACGCCCGCCCACCGCGACCGCCGGCTCACCGAGGAGGACCGGGCCGCCGGCGCGTTCCTGCCCTGCGTCTCCCGGGCCGCCGAGGGCGAGACCCTGGTACTGGAGGTCTGACTGATGACGTTCCCCTTCACCGAGCACGACCTGACCCGGTTCCGGGAGACCCAGCAGCTCGCGTACCACTGTGCCGAGCAGGTGGCGGCCTGGATCGAGCCCGGGGTGACGGAGCGCCAGGCCACCGGCAAGCTGCGCAGGTGCCTGGTCGCGGCGGGGGTGCAGGACTTCTTCCACGTGCCGTTCGCCTGGTTCGGCGACCGGACGGCGTTCCGGCACTTCCACACCCCGCTGCAGTTCTTCGCGGGCAGCCGGCGGCTGGAGGAGGGGATGCCGTACGTGCTGGACTGCGCCCCCGTGGTGGACGGCTACACCGCCGACATCGGCTACGGCGGCAAGGTCGGCGAGAACCCGATCTGGGACAAGCTGGCCGGTGACCTCAAGGTCTACCGGGAGCTGATCCTGCGCGAGGTGCGGGCCCGGAAGCCGCTGGACGAGATCTACACCGCCGTGGACGCCCAGATCGCCGCGCACGGCTACGACAACCGGCACCGGGTCTACCCCGGCCGGGTGATCGGCCATCAGGTGACCCGGATGACCGCCCGAGGCCCGGCCGGGGTGAACCTGTTCGGCTTCGGGGTGCGGACCATCCAGACGCTCGGCCGGGAGCTGATCAGCGAGCGGCTGCACGGCCGGTCGCCGCTCTGGGCCGACGGCCGGGCCTCCCGGCACGCGCCGACGCCGGGGATCTGGGCGGTCGAGCCGCACATCGGCTTCCGCGAGGTCGGCATCAAGTTCGAGGAACTGCTGGTCGTGACGGACGACGACGCCTACTGGCTCGACGACGACCTGCCGCACGTCCGCCGCTGGACCACCACCGAGGGAGCTGCCCGATGATCAGCCGCCGCACCGTCGACTCCGGCGGCCTGCCGCTCGCCGTCTTCGAGCAGGGCGACCCCGCCCACCCCACCGTGATCCTGGTGCACGGGTACCCCGACACCCACGTGGTCTGGGACGACGTCGCCGCGGACCTGGCCGTCGACCACCACGTGGTCCGCTACGACGTGCGCGGTGCGGGGGAGTCCGGCGTCCCGGCGAACCGGGACGGCTACCGGCTGCCGCTGCTCGGCGCCGACCTGTTCGCGGTCGCCGACGCGGTCAGCCCCGACGCAGCGGTGCACGTGGTCGCGCACGACTGGGGCTCGGTGCAGTCGTGGGAGGCGGTCACCGAGCCCGGCGCCGAGCAGCGGCTCGCCTCGTACACCACGATGTCCGGCCCCTGCCTGGACCACCTGGGCTTCTGGATGCGCAAGCGGTTCCGCCGCCCGACCCCCCGTCACCTGCGGCAGTTGCTGGTGCAGGGCGCGCACTCCTGGTACATCACCGCCTTCCACCTGCCGCTGCTGGCGCCCGCCACCTGGAAGCTCTGGCTGGCCAAGTCCTGGCCCCGGGTGCTGCACGACCTGGAGGCGGTCAACCCGCGCCCCGGGCACCCGCAGGCCACCCTGAAGCAGGACGCCGTGCGCGGGATCGAGCTGTACCGGGCCAACATGCGGCCGGTGATCCGCAACCCGCGCGAGCGCTACACCGAGGTCCCCGTCCAGCTGCTCACGCTGAGCCGGGACCACTACGTCAACGAGTTCCTCTCCGAGGGGCTGGAGCACTGGGTGCCCCGGCTGACCCGGCGGACCGTCAACGGCACCCACTGGTCGGCCCTGCTGGAGCACGGCCCGGTGGTGGCCTCGCACGTCCGGGCCTTCGTCGGGTCGGTCTCCGAAGGCTCCGAGCCCGAGGCGGTCGGCGAGCTGGTGGTGGTCACCGGCGCGGGCAGCGGCATCGGCCGGGCCACCGCGCTGGCCTTCGCCGCCGAGGGGGCCCGGGTGGTGGTCTGCGACCTGGACCTGGAATCCGCCGTCCGCACCGCCGAGCTGTGCACCCTGAGCGGCGGCACCGGCCACGCGTACCAGCTGGACGTCAGCGACGGCGCGTCCTTCGACGCCTTCGCCCAGCAGATCGCCGCCGAGCACGGCGTCCCCGACGTGCTGGTCAACAACGCCGGCATCGGCCACTCCGGCACCTTCCTGCAGACCACCGAGAAGGAGTGGCAGCGGGTCCTGGACGTCAACCTCTGGGGCGTCATCCACGGCTGCCGGGCCTTCGGCACCCTGATGGCCGAGCGCGGCCACGGCGGACACATCGTCAACCTGGCCTCGGCCGCCGCCTACCTGCCCTCCAAGGCACTGGCCGCGTACGCCACCAGCAAGGCCGCCGTCCGGATGCTCTCCGACTGCCTGCGCGCCGAACTGGCCTCTTCGGGCATCGGCGTCTCGGCGATCTGCCCCGGCCTGGTCAACACCAACATCACCAGGACCTCGACGTTCTCCGCCACCACCGCCGACGAGCAGGCCGCCAAGCAGGCCCGGGCCTCGAAGCTGTACGCCCGGCGGAACTTCCCGCCGGAGAAGGTCGCCACCGAGATCCTGAAGGCCGTCCGCACCGGCAAGGCGGTGGTCCCGGTGACGGCGGAGGCCAAGGGCGCCTACTTCCTCAGCCGGTTCGCCCCGGGACTGCTCCGCCTGGCCGCCCGCCTGAACGTCACCTGAGGGCGTGTCAGAACACTCCCGGGGACGGGGCGTTTGGTACTCCTGGTCAGGTACCGAACGCCCCACCCCGAGGAGTCGTCAGATGGCCACCGGCACCGTGCAGACCTTCCACGCCGACCACGGGTACGGGACGATCGTCCCCGACGGGGGCGGCCCCGAACTGACCTTCTACTACGACTCGATCCTGGTCGAGGGCCTGGACCGGGCACTGCCCGACGGGCAGAAGGTGTCGTACGAGGAGACCGTGCAGGAGGACCGGCCGGTCGCGGAGCAGGTCCGCCCGCTAGGGTGACCCGGCATGGGGATATCCACGGCAGTCTGGTCCTTCGCCCTGGTGGTCGGCCTGCTCACGCTGACGCCCGGGCTGGACACCGCGCTGATCCTGCGGACCGCCGCGCTCGGTGAGCGGGCCAGGGCCTGGGGCGTGGTCCTCGGCATCGGCACCGGCACGATGGTCTGGGGCACCCTCAGCTCACTCGGCGTCAGCGCCCTGCTCACCGCCTCCCACCTGGCGTACGAGACGCTGCGCTGGGCCGGGGTGGCGTACCTGCTCTGGATGGGCCTCCAGCTGCTGCGCGGCAGCGGACCGGCCGGCCCCGAACCGGAGGTCGGCGGCGGTGGCTTCCTGGCCGGCTGGCGCCGGGGCGCGCTCACCAATCTGCTCAACCCGAAGGTCGGCGTCTTCTACGTCGCCGTCCTGCCGCAGTTCATCCCGGCCGGGGCGCCGCACCTGCCGATGGGGATCCTGCTGACCTCGGTCCATGTCGCGGAGGGACTGCTCTGGTCCACCGTGCTGGTCGCGTTCGCCCGCGCGGTACGGGGCTGGCTGCGCCGGCCGGCCGCCCGCAAGGTGCTGGACCGGCTGACCGGTCTGGTGGTGGTCGGCTTCGGCCTGCGGCTGGCCACCACCGACTGAACGCGACGTCGCGAATCCGCCGGTCCCGCCGGGCCGGCGGCGGCAGGCTGGCGGCCATGAGGCTGCTGATCAACCCCATCGACCCCGCCACCTGCGCCCGGCTGCGCGAGCTGGACGACGCGGGCCGCCCGCCGGTCGAGTCGGTCGACGCCACCGGCGGCGCCCCGCTGCGCTGCTGCCTCACCCGGGCCTGCCCCGGCGACCGGATCGCCCTGGTCTCGTACGCCCCGCTCACCCGCTGGGCCGCCGAGACCGGCGCCGACCCCGGCCCGTACGACGAGCGCGGCCCGGTCTTCATCCACGCCACCCCCTGCGTCGGCCCCGCCGACGGTTGGCCCAGCACCCTGCACACCGGCCCCCGGGTGCTGCGCGCCTACAGCCCCGAGGGCCACATCCTGGGCGGCCGCCTGGTCCGGCCGACCGAGGCCGAGTCCGCCGCCGCCGAGCTGCTCACCGACCCGGAGGTGGCCGTGCTGCACGTCCGGGCCGTCGAGTTCGGCTGCTTCATGCACGAGGTCCGCGGGGGCTAGAGATCGTGCGGCAGGATGCGGAATGCCTGATGGGTGGTCAGCGGACGGATCGCTCGGAAGTCGCGCTGATCGAGGGTCAGCACGCAGTCGGTGCGGAACTCGGCGGCGAGCGCGACGTTGACCGCGTCGGCCAGATCCAGGCGCAGGTCGGCGTGGCGGAGGCGGACGGCCTGGGCGGTGTCCAGGGTGTCGGCGGTGATCTCCGGGAGCACCGCCCGTCCGGCCCGGACCCAGCGGCGGATGTCGTCGACGGCCGAGTGAGCGGCCTGCGGCCCGAGGATCCGGCGGGCCAGGTGGTCGAGTTCGGCCAGCAGTACGGGGGAGACGACCAGCGTCCCGGCCGTGCGCAGCACGTCCCGGGCGGCGTTGCCGAGCGGGTGGGTGGAGTCCAGGGCGGCGAGCAGGCCGGAGGTGTCGGCCACCACGACGATCACTCGTGGCCGGCCTTCTTGGTCGCCTCGTACGCGCGGGCCCGCTCGGCCCAGACATCCTCGGCGCTGAGCGAGCCGCCACTCGGATAGGTGGAGCTGAAGAACGGCTCGTCCCAGACCCGGTTGGCCATCGCCGCGAGGTGGATCGCCTCCCGGATGATCTCCGCTTCCGCTATCCCCCGGCGGGCGGCGGCTGCCTTGATGACGGCCAGGTCCTCGGACTCCGCGTAGACCGTGGTGCGCTTGAGTGCCATGGACGTATGGTACTGCCGACATACGTCACCGGGCGGGGTTCCGAGGGCCGGGCTCAGCTGCCGTTGAGGGTGCGCAGGCCCTTGGCCAGGTCGTCGGCGTTCATGCAGGGGGTGATGGTGACCTCGGCGTTGAGTTCCCAGAGCGGTTCCAGGTAGGGGACCAGGGAGGACTCGGCGGGGAGGTCGGCGAAGAGGTAGGCGCAGCGGCGGCCGGCCGTGGGGGCGAAGTAGGCGGCCTCGGGCTTGAGGGTGGCCATCACGCCTTCGAGGGCCTTGGGCATGGTGCCGTCGGTCATCAGCCGGTTGGCGGTCGCGGTGTCGAACTCGACCTGGATGAGGGTGCGCATGGTCCTGGCACCTTTCGTCACCTGGAGGTGGTGACGGGTCGGCGGGTGATGTCGGCTCGTCCTTGCACACCAGCGTCTCGCGTGCCATCGGGCGGCGCCATCCGGGTGAGTCAGGCGGCGGTGGCCTCGGGCTTCCCGGCGGCGCGGGCCAGGTCGTGGTGGATCGGTCCGTCGCCGGCCGAGAGCGGGAGGCAGGAGCCGCCGCGGCGGTGCGCGACGATCTCGGCGGCGACCGAGACGGCGGTCTCCTCGGGGGTGCGGGCACCGAGGTCGAGGCCGATCGGGGAGCGCAGGCGGCCGATCTCGGCGTCGGTCAGACCGACCTCGCGGAGCCGGGCGTTGCGGTCGCGGTGGGTCTTCCGGGAGCCCATCGCGCCGACGAAGGCGAGCGGCAGCCGCAGGGCGCGCTCCAGCAGCGGGATGTCGAACTTGGCGTCGTGGGTCAGCACGCACAGCACGGTCCGGCCGTCGACGGCGGCGAGCTGGGACTCCAGGTAGCGGTGCGGCCAGTCGACCACCACCTCGTCCGCCTCGGGGAAGCGCCGGGCGGTGGCGAAGACCGGGCGGGCGTCGCAGACGGTGACCCGGTAGCCGAGGAACCTGCCGATCCGCACCACGGCGGCGGCGAAGTCGATCGCACCGAAGACGATCATCCGGGGCGCGGGCACGTACGACTCGATGAAGAAGGTGACGCTGCCCTGGTCGGCGTCGTCGCAGGGGCGGCCGTCCAGGCCGAGTACCAGCTGTCCGGTGCGGCCCGCGTCCAGCATGGCCCGCGCCTCGGCGACGGCGGCGCGCTCCAGCGCGAAGGTCGTCGAGGGGGCCGGGGTGAGCGAGCCGTGGTGGGTGTCGGCGGTGACCGCCACGGTGGCGCCGAGCAGGGCGGCCGGGCCGGCCACGATCCGGGCCAGGGCGACCGGGGTGCCGGAGGCGATGTAGGTGATGCCCGCGTCGAGCGCGGGGTCGGTGCCGGGGACGACCGGCTGGACGAAGACGTCCAGGATGCCGCCGCAGGTGAGGCCGACCGCGAAGGCGTCCTCGTCGCTGTAGCCGAAGCGTTCGAGCACCGGGGTGCCGGAGGCGATCGCCTCCCGGCAGAGCTCGTACACCGCGCCCTCGACGCAGCCGCCGGAGACCGAGCCGATCGCCTCGCCGGCCGCGTCCACCGCGAGCGCCGCCCCCGGGTCGCGCGGTGCGCTGCCGGAGACGCCGACCACGGTGGCCACGGCGAAGGAGCGCCCGGAGGAGTGCCAGGCCAGCAACTGCTCGGCGATGTCCTGCATTTCGGGGGCTCCCAACGGAAGAAGAGGGGGTGGAACGGGGGCGGCCGCTGTGCGAGGGCTGACCCCCCGCACAGCGGCTCCGGTACTAGTGAACTCCCAGCCACGCCTTGATCGGGGTCAGGGCGAAGTAGATCAGGAAGACACCGGTGAGGATCCACATCAGCGGACCGGGCTCGCGCCACTTGCCGCGACCCGCCTTGATCACGCAGTAGGTGATCACACCGGCCGCGACACCCGCGGTGATGCTGTAGGTGAACGGCATCAGGACGCAGGTGAGGAAGGCCGGGATGGCCACCTCGCGGTCGGACCAGTCGATGTGCCGGGCCTGACTCATCATCATGGAGCCGATCACCACCAGCGCGGCCGAGGCCACCTGGACCGGCACCATGCCCGCGAGCGGGGTGAAGAACAGCATCAGGGTGAAGACACCGCCGGTGACCACCGAGGCCAGACCGGTCCTGGCACCTTCGCCGACACCGGTCGCGGACTCGACGAAGACGGTCTGCCCGGAGGCACCCGCCACCCCGCCGATGGCGCCGCCGGCGCCGTCCACGAAGAGCGCCTTGCTCAGACCGGGCATCCGGCCCTGCTTGTCGGCCAGACCGGCCTCGGTGCCGACGCCGATGATGGTGGCCATCGCGTCGAAGAAGCCGGCCAGCACCAGGGTGAAGACGGCGACCGAGGCGGAGATGGCGCCCATGCCCTGGCTGCCGAAGGCACCGAACAGGTCGACGTGGCCGAACAGGCCGAAGTCGGGGGCGTCCACCGGGCTGCCGGGCCACTTGGGCACCTGCAGGCCCCAGACCTTGTCGTCCAGGCCGGCCGCCGCGTTCACGACGAAGGCGATCGCGGTGCCGGTGGCGAGGCCGATCAGGATCGCGCCCCGGGTGTTGCGGACCAGCAGCACGAAGATGGTCAGCAGGGTGATCGAGAAGATCAGCACGGGCCAGCCGGACAGCTCACCGGTGGGGCCGAGCGAGAGCAGCGGGCCCTTGCCCTGGTAGACGAAGCCCGCCTTGGCCAGACCGATCAGGGCGATGAACAGGCCGATGCCTATGGTGATCGCGTGCTTGATCGGCAGCGGGATGCCGTTCATGATCTTCTCGCGCAGACCGGAGACCACCAGCAGCACGATGGCCAGACCGTAGATCACGCAGAGGCCGAACGCCTGCTCCCAGGTGGTGTGCGGGACGACGATCGCGGAGATCGCGCCGGAGACCGAGAGTCCGGCCGCCGCGGCCAGCGGGACGTTGCCGACCACGCCGAGCAGGATCGTGGTCACGGCGGCCGCGAGCGCGGTGGCCGTGGTGAGCTGCGCGTGGTCCAGGTGCACGCCGTTCTTGTCGGCGCCGCCGAGCAGGATCGGGTTGAGCAGCAGGATGTAGGCCATCGCCATGAAGGTGGTGAGGCCACCGCGGAGCTCGTTGCCGAAGGTGGAGCCGCGCGCCGAGATCTTGAAGTAGGCGTCCAGCTTGTTCTTCGGCGGGTTTGCCTCGGACGGCGTGAGGGAGTCGTCCGTGGCGGGTCTGTCGTCAGTGGTGCCGGGCTCCGTGGAGATCCGGGTCATGTCCACTCCCAAGGTTCAAAGGGGGTTGGGGTGGGCGAGTCGACCTGATTTGCCGGTTGGAGGAGGCACAGGGGGACTGTTCGACTCACGAGGTACGCACTCAAGCGGTGCGGGGGTGGTACGCACTGCTGCAGAACCCCGGCGTGGGAGAGGCGGCAGCGATGGTGCTTGATGGCGCGGCAATTCGGTGTTCTCTTGTGGTGCGCCCCGGGGCGGCGGGGAAGACGGTCGCCGCCCCGGGGAGGTTCGGTGGCTAGAGCGTGCCGGTGAGGTGCTCCGGCCGGACCGGGATCCGGGTCAGGGCGATCCCCGTGGCGGCCCGGATCGCGGCGACGATCGAGGGCGTGGCGGAGACGGTGGGGGCCTCGCCGACGCCGCGCAGTCCGTACGGGGCGTTCGGGTCGGGGAGTTCGAGGATCTCGACCGGGATCGGCGGGGTGTCCAGGATGGTGGGGATCAGGTAGTCGGTGAAGGAGGCGTTGCGCACCTTCCCGTCCTTGACCACGATCTCCTCCATCACGGCCAGGCCGAGCGCCTGGGTGCAGCCGCCCTGGATCTGGCCGACCACCGAGAGCGGGTTGAGCGCCTTGCCGACGTCCTGGACGGCCGTCAGCTCGACCACCTTGATCAGGCCCAGCTCGACGTCCACGTCGACCACCGCGCGGTTGGCGCAGAAGGTGTACTGGACGTGGCCGAAGCCCTGCCCGGTCTCCTTGTCGAACGGGACGGTCGGGCGGTGGTGGTGCTCGCGGGTGAGGTCGATGGCCTCCTCGCCGAGCAGGTCCACCATCGGCACCAGCACGCCGGCCGACTCGGAGACCACCTTGCCGCCGACCAGGTCGATGTCGTCGTGGATCCAGCCGTAGCGCCGGCGGCCCTTGCTGATCAGCGCCTGCTTGACCGCCTCGGCGGCCAGCTTCACCGCACCACCGGTCATGTAGGTCTGCCGCGAGGCGGAGGTCGAACCGGCGGACCCCACCTCGGTGTTGGCCGGGTGGATGGTGACCTGCTCGACACCGAGCTCGGTGCGGGCGATCTGGGCGTGCACGGTGACGCCGCCCTGGCCGACCTCGGCCATCGCGGTGTGCACCATGGCGACCGGCTCGCCGCCGATGACCTCCAGGCGGACCCGGGCGGTGGAGTAGTCGTCGAAGCCCTCGGAGAAGCCGACGTTCTTGATGCCGACCGAGTAGCCGACGCCGCGCACGATGCCCTCGCCGTGCGAGGTGTTCGACAGCGCGCCCGGGACCTGGCGGATGTCCAGGTTGTCCAGGTCGAGCGGCGGCGGCAGCGGCATGTCCTTGACCCGCTGGAGCAGCTCGGCGACCGGGGCCGGCGAGTCGATCAGCTGGCCGGTGGGCATGTGGTCGCCCTCGGACATCGCGTTCAGCTGCCGCAGCTCGACCGGGTCCATGCCCAGCTCGGCCGCCAGCTTGTCCATCTGGGTCTCGTAGCCGAAGGCCGCCTGGACCGCGCCGAAGCCGCGCATCGCGCCGCAGGACGGGTTGTTGCTGTAGAGCGCGATGGCGTGCATCCGGACGTTCGGGATCACGTACGGACCGTGGCCCAGCGAGGCGGCGTTGCCGACCACGGCGGGGGAGGCGGAGGCGTACGCGCCGCCGTCCAGCACCAGCCGGGCGTCGGCGTAGACAAGCTTGCCGTCGCGGGTGGCGCCGTGCTCGTAGTACATCTTGGCCGGGTGGCGGTGCACGTGGCCGAAGAAGGACTCGTCCCGGGCGTAGACGATCTTGACCGGCTTGCCGGTGTGCATCGCCAGCAGCGAGGCGTGGATCTGCATCGACAGGTCCTCGCGGCCGCCGAAGGCGCCGCCGACACCCGCCAGGGTGAGCCGGACCTTCTCCTCCGGCAGGCCGAGCACGGGGGCCATCTGCTGCCGGTCCACGTGCAGCCACTGGGTGGCCACGTAGAGGTCGATGCCGCCGTCCTCGGCGGGGACCGCGAGACCGGACTCCGGGCCGAGGAACGCCTGGTCCTGCATGCCGACCTCGTAGTGGCCGCTGACCACCACGTCGGCCAGCGCGCGGACCTCGTCGGTCACGCCGAGGCCGGAGACCAGCTTCTGCTCGTGGCAGATGTTGTCGTACCCGTGCGACTTGTACTCGTGCGGCTCGTGCACGTAGCCGTAGGTCCCCGGGGCGAGGCACTGCTCCTCGGTGACAATCGGGGCGAGCACCTCGTACTCGACCTTGATCTTCTTCACCGCGCGGCGGGCCGTCTCCGGGTGGTCGGCCGCGACCAGCGCGATCGCCTCACCGTGGTAGCGGACCTTGTCGATCGCCAGCGCGGGCTGGTCCTGGATCTCCAGGCCGTAGAACTTCGAGCCCGGGATGTCCTTGTGCGTCAGCACCGCGTAGACGCCGGGCACCTTGAGCGCCTCGGAGATGTCGACGCTGATCAGGTTGGCCCGGGGGTGCGGCGAGCGGAGCGCCATGCCCCAGAGCATGTCCTCGTGCCACATGTCCGAGGAGTAGGCGAACTCGCCCTTGACCTTGAGGTTGCCGTCCGGGCGCAGCGGCGAGCCGCCGATGCCGTCCGGGCTGGAGGTCCGGATGTCCTGCAGGTTCTTCTGGCCGTGGATGGTGCGAGTGCTCATTCGGAGGCCGCCTTCGCGCACTTGCGGGCGGAAGCCAGCCGCACCGCGTCCATGATCTTCTCGTAACCGGTGCAGCGGCACAGGTTGCCCGACAGCGCCTCGCGGATGTCGTTGTCGCTCGGCTGCGGCTCGTTGTCGAGCAGCGCGTCGGTCTGCACCAGCAGGCCGGGGGTGCAGAAGCCGCACTGCACGGCGCCGGCGTCGATGAACGCCTGCTGGACCAGGCCCAGCTCGCCGCTCTCCTCGGCCAGGCCCTCGACCGTGCGGACCTCGCGGTCCTGCACCTGGCCGGCCGCGACCAGACAGGAACAGACCGGGGTTCCGTCCAGGTAGACCGTGCAGGAACCGCACTCGCCCTGCTCGCACGCGTTCTTGGAACCCGGCAGGCCGACCCGCTCGCGCAGGACGTAGAGCAGGCTCTCGCCCTCCCACACGTCGTCCGCCTCGACCGGCTTGCCGTTGGCGGTGAATGTGACCCTCATGCCGCGCTCCTGATCTGCTTGCTGTAGTCGTTCCAGGTCCAGGTCAGCGTGCGGCGGGCCATCACGGCCAGCGAGTGCCGTCGGTAGTCGGCGGTGCCCCGGACGTCGTCGATCGGCGAGGCGGCGGCCTTCACCAGCTCGCCGAACCGCTGGATCACCTCGGCGCCCAGCAGGTCGCCCGACTCCCACAGGCCGCGCTCGGCGAGCACGCCCTGCAGGTACTCCTCGGCCTCCACGGCGCGGCGCGGCGTGGGGGCAGCCGAGCCGATCCCGGTACCGACCGTGCCGTTCTTCGGGTGCAGCGCGAAACCGAACGCGCAGACCGCGATGACCATCGCGTTCCGGGTGCCGATCTTCGAGAACTGCTGCGGGCCGTCCGCCACCGGGATGTGGACCGCGCGGATCAGCTCGTCCTGCTCCAGGCTGTTGCGCTTGACGCCGACGTAGAACTCGTCGATCGGGATCATCCGGGTGCCGCGGACCGAGGCGGCCTCGACGAAGACGTCGCGTCCGGCGGCGAGCAGCGCGGGGTGCGCGTCACCGGCGGGCGAGGCGCCGCCGAGGTTGCCGCCGACGCCGCCGCGGTTGCGGATCTGCGGCGAGCCCACGGTGTGCGAGGCGAGCGCGAGACCGGGGAGGGGCCCGGACAGCTCGTCGATGATCCGGGTGTAGGGGACCGAGGCGCCGAGCCTGACGACGTCGCCGTCGTTCGACCACTCGGTCAGCTCGGTGATGCGGTTCAGGTCGAGAATCGCGGATGGCCGGTGCACGTCGAAGTTCATCTCGACCATGACGTCCGTACCGCCCGAGATCGGCAGCGCGGTCGGGTACTCAGCCTTCGCCGCGAGCGCCTCGTCCCAGGTAGCGGGCCGAAGGAACTCCATGCGGGTCTCTCCTCAAGTCGGTGCCGGCCGGACAGGTGGGCACAGTGCCCGGTATCCGGTGTATCGGACCTTGCTACCGCCTCGTTGCCTCGGCGTTGAGTCCTGGTCACCGGGGTGTGTCCGGCGGCGTGTTGCCAGTGAACCGCCGACCGCTCACCCGGAGGCAGTCACCGATGGCATGAAGCCCTTGCCTCGCTGTCGCCCGGCATCCTGTACGTTCCTCTAAGGCGGACAATTGCCCTGTACAGCGAAGTGCGCGCCCCTACTTACGACCGTAATCCGGCCGTGATTCGGATGCTACGGCCCCGTGACCCGGCGCCCGGTTGATACGTAACACCGACGCCCCCGACTCGGGCACACTGTCCCCCCGAACCACCAGAACAGACGAAGGAGTCCGCGGATGCGCGTCCGAGACCTGCTCGCCCCCGGGGCCCCACGACTGCGCCTGCTCGCCGCCGAGGACGAGCTCGACCGGCAGGTCAGCGGCGTGATGACGACCGACCTGCACGACCCCGGCCGCTACCTGCACGGCGGTGAGCTGGTGCTCACCGGCATGCTCTGGCGGACCGGCCCGGAAGACTCCGAGCGCTTCGTGCGCACCATCGTGGCGGGCGGCGCGGTGGCCCTGGCGGCCGGTGAGGCCGAGGTCGGCCCGGTGCCCGAGGACCTGGTGGACGCCTGCCGCCGGCACCGGATGCCGCTGCTCGCGGTGCCCGACGACATCGCCTTCGGCACCGTCACCGAGTTCATCGGCCGACAGGTCTCGGCCGACCGGGCCGCCGACCTGGCGGCGCTGGTGGACCGGCACCGGCTGCTGGTCTCCGCCGCCGGCGGCGGCGGTCTGGACGCCGTGCTGGAGCTGCTCGGCGGCGACATCGACCTGGACTGCTGGGTGCTCGCCCCCACCGGCCGGGTGATCGCCGGGCCCGCCGACCGGCTCTCCGCCGAGGACCGCGACCAGCTGGTCCGGGCCCACCTGGCCGCCCAGCGCCAGCGCCGCCGCCCGCCGCACCGGGCCCGGCTGGCCAGCGGCTCGTACTCGCTGATCCCCGCTCCCGCCTCCACCGACGCGGACGCCTCGCTCGCCGACTGGGTGCTCGCGGTCGCCGGGGACGTCACCGAGTGGACCGGCAAGCGCCAGCAGCTGGCCGACAACCTGGCCCGGCTGGCCGCCGCCGAACGCACCCGCCGGGACGAGGGCCGCCGACTGCGCCGCCGGCTCGCCGACGAGGTGCTGACACTGCTTCAGCGCGACGCCGACCCGGCCGAGATCAGCCGCACGCTGTACGCCTCCTCGGCGATGGCCGCCCGGTACGAGGATGCGGCCGTGGGGCCCACGGTGGCCGAGGGGTCCTGGTTGGTGCTGAGTGCGGAAGGGACGGGACTGCCGGAAGGGGCGGTGCGGTCGATCCTGGAGGAAGCTCTCACCGACGCCTCCGACCGCGCCCTGGTGGCCGGTGCCGGTACCGGCGCCGTGGTGGTGCTGCCCGCCCCCGGCACCACCGTGCCCGCCGACGCGCTGCGCGAGCTGCTCGCCCCGCTGGAGGCCGGGCTCGGCTCGGAGGGCCGGATCACCCTCGGCGTGTCCGCCCCGGCCGCCGAGGCGGGCGGCCTGCGCGGCGCGCTGGAGGAGGCCCGGCACGCCCGCCGGATCGCCGCCGCCCGGGTCGGCCGGATCTGCGTGGCAGGCCCCGAGGAGCTCGCCTCGCACGTGCTGCTGCTCGCGGCGGTGCCGGACGAGGTCCGCCGCGCCTTCCGCAGCCGCCTGCTGGACAAGGTGATCGCGTACGACATCGAGCACCAGGCCGACCTGGTCCGCACCCTGGAGGCGTTCCTCCGGTCGGACGGCTCCTGGACCCGGTGCGCCGCCCAGCTGCACGTGCACGTCAACACCCTGCGCTACCGGATCGGCCGGATCGAGGAGCTGACGGGCCGTGACCTGTCCCGGCTGGAGGACCGGGTGGACTTCTACCTGGCGCTCGAACTGGCCTGAGCCCCGGAACGTCGGAGGGCCCACCGGGTGAACCGGTGGGCCCTCCGTGCCGCCGGTGCGTCAGCGGTTGGCCGGGATGATCGTGGTCAGCCACTTGAAGACGTCGGGGACCATCGGCTTCCAGACCTCGCTGGAGTGGGCACCGACGCTCTCCACCACGGTGACCGTGGTCGGGGCCTTGGCGACCGCCTTGATCGAGAGCGCGGCCTCGTAGCCGTCGCCCTTGTTGCCGCTGAGGTAGAAGGCGACCTTCGGCGGGTGGGCGGAGTTCCGCACGATGTTGACCGGGTTGGACTTCTCCCGCAGCTCCGGGTCCTTCGCGGTCAGCGACTCGGACTCCTGGCTCGGGTCGTTGTAGCCGGACAGGCTGATGCTGGCGCGGTAGCGGTTGGGGTGCTCGGCGCCGAGCTTGGTGGCGCAGTGGCCGCCGGCCGAGTACCCGGCGACCGCCCAGCGGTCGGGGGAGGGGTCGGCGCGGAAGTTGTCCAGCACCATCTGCGGGACGTCCCGGGACAGCCAGGTGTCGGCGTTGACCTTGCCGGGGATGTCGGCGCAGCCGGTGTCCTGGCCCTTGCCGAGCAGCAGGGTGCGCGGCGAGACCAGGATGAACGGCGCCACCTGGCCGCTCTCCATCAGCGGCTTGAGCTGCTCGGAGACCCGCAGGGTGCCGTACCAGGTGGAGGAGGAGCCGGGGTAGCCGGGGAGCAGCTCGACCACCGGGAACTTCTTGTCCTTGAACTCGGGCTTGTCGTACTGCGGCGGCGTCCAGACCAGCACCTCGCCGTCCACCCCGGAGGCCCGGCCCTTGAGGTCGGTGCGCTTCACGTCAGCGGGCACCTTGGGGTCGTCCACGGCGCTGAAGGACTGGATCACCTTCGGCTCGGGGGACTTGCCGGACCTGCCGTCGCCGGCCGCGTCGTCGGCCACGTTCGGGACGGCCCGGACGTGGTTGCCGGTGCCGAGCAGGTCGGACCAGCTGCCGTAGATCAGGTTGGCGTTGTTGACCATCACGAACACCATCACCACGGCCGTCACCTGACAGGCCAGGATCATCACGAGTCTCGCCAGCACCCGGGCCGGCTGCGGCCCGCGCACCCGCCCCCAGAGCAGCAGCGCCGCCGCGATGGAGACCGGCACGAGGATGATCGTGCAGATGAGGAAAGGGGTGCCAGTGAGTTGCATCAAGTTCTCGTATCCGGATCGTCCGCCGCCCCGGACCCGCATCGCCCCGGAAGCACTTCGATGGGATCAGACGTTTTCGAACGGTGGATCAGTTTCGCTCGAACCTTGGTGAAAGCTGAGAGAAACGTCACGTTTTCCGTGAGAACTGTCTGAACGGCCTGGACCAGTGTGCCACTCGCTTGGGCGTACAGGTCGAACGGGTACAGCCGACTCCCAGCGAGTCGGCCGGATCGAACAGCCCGGTACTGGAAACTGTCGGGGTGTCAGTCCGCCGGTTCCGCCCCGCCCTCCTGCCGCTCGCGGCGCTCCTGCTGGTCACCGTGACGTCGGCCGGGTGCAGCAGCACCGGCGGGCGCCGCGCCGAACAGGCCCGCGAGCGGGCCGCGACCGCGGGCGGCGCGGTCGACACCCCACGCTGGACGGTCGCCATGGTGACCCACGCGGGCGCGGGCGACGCGTTCTGGGACACCGTCCGCAAGGGCGCCGAACAGGCCGCCGCGAAGGACAACATCACCTTTCTGTACTCCAACGACGCACAGACCCAGAACCAGGTGCAGCTGATCCAGGCCGCGATCGACCAGCGGGTGGACGGGCTGCTGGTCTCGCTGGCCAAGGGCGAGGCGCTGACCGACGTGCTGGGCAAGGCGAAGGCGGCCGGCATCCCGGTGATCAGCATCAACTCGGGCCAGGAGTTCTCGGCCCGGTTCGGCGCGCTCACCCACATCGGGCAGGACGAGGGCACCGCGGGGAAGGCGGCCGGCGCCGAGCTGGGCGCGCGCGGGCGCAGGTCGGTGCTCTGCGTGATCCACGAGCAGGGCAACATCGGCCAGGAGCAGCGCTGCGGCGGCGCCAAGGGCGCCTTCGACGGCACCCTGCAGACCCTGTACGTGGACGGGGTCAACCTGCCCGACGCCCGGGCCGCGATCGCCGCCAAGCTGCAGGCCGACCCGGCGGTGGACACCGTGCTCACGCTCAGCGCCCCGCTGGCCGCGACCGGCCTGCAGTCCGTCCAGGACGCCCGCCGCCCGGTCGAGCTGGACACCTTCGACCTCGGCACCCAGGTGGTGGCCGGGCTGCAGGCGGGCACGGTCGGCTTCGCGGTGGACCAGCAGCCGTACCTCCAGGGCTACCAGGGCGTGGACCTGCTCTGGCTCTACCGCTACAACCTGGACGTGCTGGGCGGCGGCGGTCCGGTGTCGACCGGCCCGCAGATCCTCACCAAGGACGACGCGGCCGCGCTGGCCAGGTACGTGGCCCGGGGGACCCGATGAGCAGCGACCTGCTGGTCTCCAGGCCGCCCGGCAGGCACCGGCGGGCCCGCCCGGAGCTGGGGGCGGCACTGGCCGCGGTGGCGGTGCTGGTGTTCTTCTCGGTGGTGGCCGACAGCTTCCTGCGCGCCTCCTCGATCGGCACCGTGCTGTACGCCGCCTCGACCATCGGCATCATGGCGGTGCCGGTCTCGCTGCTGATGATCGGCGGCGAGTTCGACCTCTCGGCGGGCGTGCTGGTGACCACCGCCGCGCTCACCTCCTCGATGGTCAGCTACCAGCTGACCGCCGTGACCTGGGTCGGGGTGCTGGTCTCGCTGCTGGTGACGCTGGCGGTCAGCGGGTTCAACGGCTGGATGCTCGGGCGCACCCGGCTGCCCAGCTTCATCGTGACGCTGGGCACCTTCCTGATGCTGACCGGCGCCAACCTGGGCCTCACCAAACTGGTCTCCGGCACCGTCACCACCAAGCCGATCGGCGACATGCAGGGCTTCGGCTCCTGCCGCTGGCTGTTCGCCTCGGAGCTGACGGTGGGCGGGCTGACCGTGCGGGCCACCGTCTGGTGGTGGCTCGCCCTGGTGGCGGTCGCCTCCTGGGTGCTGCTGCGCACCAGGTACGGCAACTGGGTGTTCGCGGTCGGCGGCGACGCCGGGGCGGCCCGCGCGGTCGGCGTCCCGGTCGGCCGGACCAGGACCGGCCTGTACCTCGGCGTCGGCTTCTGCGCCTGGGTGCTCGGCCAGCACCTGCTGTTCTCCTTCGACACCGTGCAGTCCGGCGAGGGGGTCGGCAACGAGCTGATCTACATCGTGGCGGCGGTGATCGGCGGCTGTCTGATCACCGGCGGCTACGGCTCGGTGGTCGGCGGCGCGCTGGGCGCGCTGATCTTCGGCATGGTCAGCAAGGGCATCGTGTACGCGCAGTGGAACCCGGACTGGTTCAAGTTCTTCCTGGGCGCCATGCTGCTGCTGGCCGCGCTGCTCAACTCCTGGGTCAAGCAACGGGCGGAGCGCGGTCGGTGAACCTGCTGACACTGGAGGACGTGGGCAAGACCTACGGCAGCGTCCGGGCGCTGGAGGGCGTCTCGCTGACGGTGCGCCAGGGGGAGATCTCCTGCGTGCTGGGCGACAACGGTGCGGGCAAGTCCACCCTGATCAAGATCATCGCAGGGCTGCACCAGCACGACGAGGGCCGCTATCTGATCGGCGATCAGGAGGTCAGGCTGAGCTCGCCCCGGCAGGCCATCGACCGGGGCATCGCAACGGTGTACCAGGACCTCGCGGTGGTCCCGCTGATGCCGGTCTGGCGGAACTTCTTCCTCGGCGCCGAGCTCGGCGGCCGGTTCCGGCTGGACAGCGCCCGAATGCGCCGGATCACCCGGGAGGCGCTGGCCCGGATGGGCATCGAGCTGGCCGACGTGGACCAGCCGATCGGCACCCTCTCCGGCGGCCAGCGGCAGTGCGTGGCGATCGCCCGGGCGGTGCACTTCGGCGCCCGCGCCCTGGTGCTGGACGAGCCGACCGCCGCGCTCGGCGTCAAGCAGTCCGGGGTGGTGCTCAAGTACGTGGCGGCGGCCCGGGCCGAGGGCCTGGGCGTGGTGCTGATCACCCACAACCCGCACCACGCCTACCTGGTCGGCGACCACTTCACGCTGCTCAAGCGGGGCCGGACGGCGGGCAGCCACCCGCGCGACGGGATCACCCTGGAGCGGCTCACCACCGAGATGGCGGGCGGCTCCGAGCTGGCCGAGCTCTCGCACGAGCTGGGCGGCGCGGCCGGCCGGCCGGGCCCGGAGGCGGACCACCGACCCGGCGCGGGAGGATGAGCCCCCGAACGTTCCCGACCCGGCTGAAGGAGCACCTGTGAGCACCCCGCAGCGCCCCGCCGTCCTGCCCACCCTGCTCGGCATCGGCCCCCGGGCCGAGCGGCGGCGGCGGTCGCTGCCCGCGAGCATCCTGCGGCTGCCCACGGTCGGGGTGGACATCGGCGGCACCAAGGTGGTGGCCGGGGTGGTGGACGGCGAGGGCAAGGTGCTGGAGCGGCTGCGCACCGACACCCCCGACAAGAGCAAGAGCCCCCGGGTGGTCGAGGACGTGATCGTCGACCTGGTGCTCCAGCTGGCGGACCGGCACGACGTGCACGCGGTCGGCGTCGGCGCGGCCGGCTGGGTGGACGCGGAGCGCTCCCGGGTGCTGTTCGCCCCGCACCTGAACTGGCGGAACGAGCCGCTGCGGGAGGCACTGAGCGCCCGGCTGCGGTTCCCGGTGGTGGTGGAGAACGACGCCAACGCGGCCGCCTGGGCCGAGTGGCGGTTCGGCGCCGGGCGGGGCGAGGAGCACATGGTGATGCTCACCCTGGGCACCGGCATCGGCGGCGCCCAGGTCAGGGACGGCTACGTGGACCGGGGCAAGTACGGGCTGGCCGGGGAGTTCGGGCACATGCAGGTGGTGCCCGGCGGGCACCGCTGCCCGTGCGGCAACCGGGGCTGCTGGGAGCAGTACTCCTCCGGCAACGCGCTGGTCCGGGACGCCCGGGAGCTGGTGGCCGAGGAGTCGCCGGTGGTGCAGCCGCTGCTCGCGCTGGCGGGCGGCACGGCGGCCGGGCTGACCGGCCCGCTGATCACCGAGGCGGCCCGGGGCGGCGACCCGGTCGCCACCGAGCTGCTCTACGAGGTGGGCACCTGGCTGGGCGTCGGCATCGCCAACCTGGCGGCGGCGCTGGACCCCGGACGGTTCGTGATCGGCGGCGGGGTCTCCGAGTCGGGGGAGCTGCTGCTCGCACCGGCCCGGAACGCCTTCCGGCGCACCCTGACCGGGCGCGGCTTCCGGCCCGAGGCCGAGATCGTGCACGCGGCGCTGGGCAACGACGCCGGTCTGGTCGGCGCGGCCGACCTGGCCCGGCAGGTGGCCCGGCGGTTCCGGACCATCAAGCGGCACCGGGTGGAGCGCGCGGTCACCGGGTGACCCCGGCCCGCAGAGTTCCCCAATAGTTACGCCTACAGATCTTCTGCGCCGGGGGAAGCCCGGCTAGCATCCGCCTGTGGCAGCGATATCGAAGCTCCGGTACGGCATTCCCCGGGTGAGCACCGGGCGGTGGGCAGGTCTGCTGCTCTGTGCCGCCTTCGCCCTGGCCGACGGGCTGCTGCTCGGCGAGCGGGCCCCGGTCGGTGCGGTCGCCCTGCTCCTGCTCCCCGCGCTGGCGGCCCTGCCGCTCGCGGTCGGCATCACGGCCGAGTCCACCCTGCGGGTGCTCCCGGTGCTGTCCGGGGTGCTGACCTTCGGCCTGCTCGGCCTGCTGCTCGGGGCCGGCAGCCCGGTCCGGTACGCGGGCCTGGCCGCCGCCGTCCTGCTGACCGTGCTGTCCGCCGTCTCCGGCCGCCGCGACCGCCGCCGGGGCCCGGCCGAGGTGCTCTCCGCCGCCGACCGCGAGGACCTGCGCGACGCCTACCCGGCGACCGCCACCGTCTGACCCGGCGTCAGCCGGCCCGGCGGTAGCTGCCGCCGTCCCTGGTCCGCTCCAGCAGTCCGGCGATCACCAGGTACCGGCGGAGCGCGGAGAAGTCCTCGTGCACCGTCAGCAGCGCCTCGTTGACCTCCCGCTCCCCGTACTCCCGCTCGGGCTCGAACAGCGTGTGCGCGAGATGGGTGAGCACCTGCTCCCGCCGGGCGGGCTTGCGCGGGATCACGGTCAGCCGCCCCTGGGCGGTGAAGAGCGCGGACACCCCGCGCGACGTGCTGGTACCGGTATCGGACATGGGCGTCAGCCTCTCCCGGCCGGGCGGTCCCGGGCAAGCCGTTTTGTCCCGCCGACACCCGTCGGGTGCGGCCGCGCTCGTCCGGCGCCGCGGCTCGGTAGGGCGCTCTGCCCCGCCGGGGTGCGGCGGGGCGGTCCGGAAGCCGGTGCGACTCGGCCGCCGTGGCGCGAAGCCGCTGTTGTGGGGAGGGCGTCGACTGTGAAAGAACCATCAGTTGACGGCCTATCAGGAGGATTCCATGAGACTTTCCGGACTGGCCCCGCTGACCCTTGCGGGTGCGCTGATCTGTGCCCTGGCCACTCCCGCGCAGGCCCAGAGCGGGCCGCCGCCCAAGGTGCCCGAGGCCGTCGGCTGGGGCGGTGCGGTGGCCAGTGTGGACGCCGACGCCACCGCCGCCGGTCTGGAGGTGCTGCGGCGCGGCGGCAACGCGGTGGACGCCGCCGTGGCCACCGCCGCCGCGCTCGGGGTCGCCGAGCCGTACTCGGCGGGCATCGGCGGGGGCGGCTACTTCGTCCACTACGACGCCCGCACCGGGCGGGTGGAGACCCTGGACGGCCGCGAGGTGGCCGGGCGGACGGCGGGGGAGACGCTGTTCCAGGAGAACGGCGCGCCACTGGCCTTCGCCGACGCCGTGACCAGCGGCCTGAGCGTCGGGGTGCCCGGCGCACCGGCCACCTGGGCGCAGGCGCTGGAGCTGTGGGGGAGCCGGGACCTGGACGAGGTCCTCAAGCCGGCCGTCAAGCTGGCGGACCGCGGGTTCACCGTCGACCAGACCTTCGTGGACCAGACCGCGCTGAACGAGACCAGGTTCCGGGCCTTCCCCGACACCAGCAAGCTGTTCCTGCCCGGCGGCAAGCTCCCGGTGCTCGGCTCGACCTTCCGCAACCCCGAACTCGCGGCCACCTACCGGGAGCTGGGCCGCAAGGGGGTGCAGACGCTGTACCGGGGCGCGCTGGCCGACGACATCGTGCGCACCCTCCAGCACCCGCCGGTCGACCCGGCCTCCGGCTGGAACGCGCGGCCCGGCAAGGTCGACCGCGAGGACCTGGCCGACTACCGGGTGATCCGCCGTCAGCCCACCCACGTCGACTACCGGGGCTACGACGTCTACGGGATGGCCCCGTCCTCCTCCGGCGGGACCACCGTCGGCGAGGCGCTCGGCATCCTGGAACACAGCGACCTCGGCGCGGTGAGCGCCACCCAGTACCTGCACCGGTACCTGGACTCCAGCCGGATCGCGTTCGCCGACCGGGGCCGCTGGGTCGGGGACCCGGCGTTCTCCCAGGTGCCGACCCGGCAACTGCTGAGCGACGAGTTCACCGCCGCCCGGGCCTGCCTGATCGACCCGGCCAAGGCGCTGACCAGCCCGCTCGCCCCCGGCGACCCGTACCACCCGGCGGCCTGCGCGACCGGAGGCCAGGCGGTGCCGGAGACCCACGAGGGCCCGAGCACCACCCACCTGACGGTGGCCGACCGCTGGGGCAACGTGGTCGCGTACACGTTGACCCTGGAGCAGACCGGCGGCAGCGGCCTGACGGTGCCGGGCCGGGGCTTCCTGCTCAACAACGAGCTGACCGACTTCTCCTTCGCGCCCGCCACCGCCGGGGTGCCCGACCCCAACCTGCCCGGGCCCGGCAAGCGGCCGCGCTCCTCGATCTCGCCGACCATGGTGCTGAAGAACGGCAAGCCGGTGGTCGCGGTCGGCACGCCCGGCGGTTCAACCATCATCACCACCGTGCTGCAGGTGCTGCTCGGCCGCCTGGACCGGGGCCTGACGCTGGAACAGGCGATCGCCGCCCCCCGCGCCAGCCAGCGCAACACCGCCGCCAGCCAGGCCGAACCGGCCTTCCTGGCGAGCCCGGAGCGGGCCGGCCTGGAGGCGCTCGGCCACAGTTTCGTGCTCAACCCGGAGATCGGCGCCGCGACCGGGGTCGAGCGCCTGCCCGACGGCCGCTGGATCGCGGCCGCCGAGCCCACCCGCCGGGGCGGCGGCTCGGCCGCCGTGGTGCACCCGACGCGCTGATCGCTGTCAGTGTCGGGCGGTATGTTCGGAGGTGGGCACCCCTGCGGGTGCCCACCCTCGTCCGCAGCACCCATCGGGAAGGCCGCCCGCCGTGACCGTCCGCATCGCCACCTGGAACATCAACTCCGTCACCGCACGGCTGCCCAAGCTGCTGGAGTGGCTGGAGTCGGCCAAGCCCGACGTGCTCTGCCTCCAGGAGCTCAAGTGCGCTTCGGACGCCTTCCCGTACGAGGCGGTCAAGGAGCTCGGCTACGAGACCGCCGCCCACGGCACCGGCCGGTGGAACGGCGTCGCGATCGTCTCCCGGCTCGGCCTGGAGGACGTCGTCCGCGACCTGCCCGAGCAGCCCGGCTTCCTGGCCGACGGCGCGCTGATCCCGGACACCGAGCCCCGGGCGATCGCCGCCACCTGCGGCCCGGTCCGGGTCTGGTCGGTCTACGTGCCGAACGGCCGCGAGGTGGACCACGCGCACTACCAGTACAAGCTGGAGTGGTTCGAGGCACTCCGGAAGGCGGTGCTGGCGGACGCGGCCGGCGAGCGCCCGTTCGCGGTGCTCGGCGACTTCAACGTGGCCCCCACCGACGAGGACGTCCACGACCCGGCCGTGTTCGCCGGGCTGACCCACGTCACCCCCGCCGAGCGGGCCGCGCTGGCCGCCCTGCGCGAGGCCGGCCTGGCGGACGTCATGCCGCGCGCGCTCAAGTACGACCGCCCGTACACCTTCTGGGACTACCGGGGGCTCGGCTTCCCGAAGAACCTCGGCATGCGGATCGACCTCACCTACGCCAACAAGCCGTTCGCCGACGCGGTGACGGACAGCTATGTGGACCGGGAGGCGCGCAAGGGCAAGGGCACCTCCGACCACGCGCCGGTGGTGGTGGACCTCGACCTCTGAGTGCGCCCCCCGGATGGGCCCGATGGGTGGCCGTCCCGGGTGGGTCTGCCTAGCGTCGCAGGTGACGGGGTGTAGCTGTTCGAATACGCGGACGACGGGGTCCGTGTGCTGCACCCGAGAACCTGGAGGTACGGCATGCGCGCTTCGCGTACGGCCACCACAGTGCTGGGCGCCGCCGCCCTGCTGGCGATCGCGGCCGGGCCGGCCTCGGCCAAGAGCGTCGAGCCGGCCTGGGTGCACCCCGCCGAGGCGGGGCCCGGCCAGAGCGTGACAGTGAGCGTCACCTGCGAGACCAGCTCGGTGAAGACCGTCACCGCCAACTCGCAGGCGTTCTCCACCGGCAGCGCGACCCTCACGGTCGGCCCGGACGGCAAGTACAGCGGGAAGGCGCTGCTCGCCTCGAAGGAGGAGTTCGCCGGCAAGACGCCCAAGGGCTCCAGCTGGGGCATCGACGGCAGCTGCCCGAACGGCGACACCTTCACCGGCGCGGTCGAGGTCCAGACCGCCGCCGCCCACGAGGGCGGCGGCAAGCTGCCGACCGGCCCGGTGAAGACCGGCCTGGGCGGGTCGGTCCGGACCAGCCCGGCCGAACTGGTCACCGGTGGCGCCCTGGTCAGCGCCGGGGTCGGCGGTTTCTGGCTGCTCCGGCGCCGGACCGCCCTCTGACCCGGCGTCAGCGCAGCACCGCCGTCAGCGCCCCGCCGTCGCCAGCGGGGCGCTGAGCGGTACGTTCTCCGGCCGGCCGGCCCGGACGGTCCCCTCGGCCAGCAGGTACTGGGCCGCGAGGTAGGTCGCCATCACCCAGACGCCGTGCCCGGGCAGCGCCTTCCACTCGGCCAGCTCGGTGGCGATCAGGGTGTCCGAGAGCAGGAACAGCGCCCCGCCCAGGCCGGTCCGCCAGCCCAGGCCGGCCGAGCTGACCGCGGTCGAGGAGAGCAGCAGGCTGTAGACCGCGACCGGGATCTTCAGGTCGCCGAGCCCGGGCCAGAGCTGACTGATCATCACGCCCCAGGCCGCCGCGTACGCCAGGGCGACGAGCACCGTGCGCCGGCGGTCCTCCAGCGCCCCGAGCTTCACGAACATGGTCACGTAGCACAGGTGCGCCGCCGCGAAGGAGCCCATTCCGGCCAGGAACGCGGCCTCCCCGCCGACCTGGAGCAGCACGTCCCCGCCGGTGCTGAACGCCAGCGCGGGCACCAGAAGCTTCGGCGCGTGCTCCGCCCGGGCCGCCACCCACCCCGCCAGCAGCGGCATCAGCACGGGCTTGGTGGCGTGCTGGACCGCGCTCGCGCCGGTGGCGATCGCCCCCAGGTGGACGGCGGAGCCGGCCGCGAAGGTGGCGAGCAGGCTGCGGGCGGTGCGGAGTCGGCCGGTGATGGTCATGCGGTGGTGCCCTCCGGGCGGTCGGTGGGGCCCGGCTGCCAGCCGGGGCCGTTGACGAGGTGGCGGACCCGGTCGCGCCAGCTGGTGGCGGCGGCCAGGTCACGCGCGATCGAGGCGTACTCGTGGGTGGCCACCCGCAGCGGGTTGTGGGTGCTCAGGTTCTTGGTGAGCCCGTAGACCGGCTTGCTGGTCTCGGGCGTGAACGAGCCGAACAGCCGGTCGAAGACGATCAGGATGCCACCGAAGTTGCGGTCCAGGTAGCCGCCCTGCGAGGCGTGGTGCACGCGGTGGTGCGAGGGCGTGTTGAAGACGAACTCGACCGGGCGGGGCAGCCGGCCGATCCGCTCGGTGTGGATCCAGAACTGGTAGACCAGGTTGGCCGAGGAGCAGAACGCCAGCGCGGCGGGGTGCACCCCGGCCAGGATCATCGGGACGTAGAACACCCAGGTGGTCGCGCTGGTCCAGGGCTGCCGCAGCGCAGTGGAGAGGTTGTAGTGCTTGCTGGAGTGGTGCACCACGTGGCAGGCCCAGAGGATCCGGATCACGTGGTGGCCCCGGTGCGACCAGTAGTAGAAGAAGTCCTGCGCCAGCAGCATCAGCGGCACCGTCCACCAGAGCACGGTGATCCGGAGCGGCGTCAGCTCGTACAGCGCGGAGTAGATCGCCACGATCGGGATCTTCCAGGCGGCGTCGAAGGCCAGGCTGCCCAGGCCCATGGTCAGACTGGTCGCGGTGTCCTTGGCGGTGTACCCCTGCTCCTCCTCGTCGGGGTGGAAGCGGTAGGAGACCACCTCCAGGACGGTGAGCAGCACGAAGGCGGGTATCGACCACAGCACGACGTTGGGCAGGTTCGGCATGCCCAGGACGATAGGTGACACCGGGCGGCCTGCGGAAGGGGTTGTTACCGACGCGTAGGTGAGAGTACGGCGGGAATCGGCCGGATCGCCGTCCGGGTGCCACGGGGCGGCTCGGGCACCGTCTACTCTGGTGGGCGACATGGAGCGGTACGAGGACACGGTCGGGGCCGGGGAGGCACCGACGGTGGCGACGGGCGGACGCGCGACGGGGGCGGGGCGGCTCACCGCCGACGCGATCGCCGGAGTGCCTGCGCAGGGCAGCGGCCGGGGTGCGGCCGAGCTGTTGGCCGGCCGGCTGGCGGCCGCCGGGCCGCAGGAGGCCGACGAGCTGTTCACCGCCGCGTTCGGTCTGTACGGTGCCCGGCACCTGGGCGGCGCGCTGCCCGACGGGCCGAAGGCCGGGGCCGAGCTGAGCTGGTGGCACGGTCCGACGGTGCATCACCCGGCGGGCCTGCGGCCCCGGGAGGGCGCCCGGCGCGGTGCGCTGCCGGCCCGGCGCGGCGCCCCCGCCGCCGACGGGCGGCGCGGCCGGCACCGCAAGCCGGAGCACGCCCCGGGCGGCACCCCGGAGGAGATCGCGGTCGAGCGCCGCACCGCCGCCCGGCTGCTCGCCGCCCAGCCGCTGGTCACCGCCGACGGCCCGCACGGTGCGGGCTTCCCGCTGATCGTCCGTCACGCCGACTGGCTGACCGAGCGGTTCGCCACCGTGCTCGGCTACCCGCTGACCGTCGGCGCCCGGTACGCCCGCCTGTCCAAGGCGCCGCTGCCCGGCCGCGCGCCGGCCCTGGTCGCCGGGGTCGCCTGGACCCCGGAGTCGTACGCCGCCCTGGTGCTCGCGCTGGCGGCGCTGGCCGAGCACCGGCCGGCCGGGCTCGAGCTGCCGGGGGTCCGTCAGCAGCTGGCCGAGTGGCAGGTGCTGACGGTCACCGGGCAGCCGGACCCGGAGCTGGCCAGGGCACTCGCCCCGCTGCCGGCACCGGCGCCGGCCGGCCCGGCGCTGGCGGTCCGGCGGCGGCTGGCCGAGACACCGGTGGTGCTGCTGGACGAGCTGACGCCGGAGCAGCGGCACTGGCTGCAGGGGCGGTTGGAGCCGGAGGCCGAGCTGTTCGCCGACTTCCTCGGCCTGGAGGCGGAGATCCGGGCCGAGGGTGTCGCGCTGCTGGACCCGGCCGACGAGCTGACCGACCTGGCGCTGCCCGGCACCGGCACCCTGGCGCAGGCGGCGCTGCTGCTGGCCGTCCGGCTGGTGGAGGAGCTGCGCCCGCTGTCCGGCGAGGCCGCGCCGCCGGCCGTGCTGATCCCGGACGCGCTGATAGACGGCGCGCTCGGCGACGTCACCGACGAGTACGGCCTGCGGGCCGGCTGGCGGCGGGACTACCTGGCCGACCTGACGGCCTTTCGGCGGGACGCGTTGGACCTGCTGCACCGGATGCAGCTGATCGCCCCGGCGGGGCGGGCCTGGCTGCTCCGGGCGCCGGCCGCCCGCTACGCGCCGGAGGCGGAGCTCCCGCAGCCGCCGGGCTCGGGGCGGCACTCCCGGCCGCTGGTGGTCGGCTGACCCGGCGGGTCAGCCGCGCAGGGCCTGCTCGATCAGGGCGACGGTGGCGCGCGGGTCGGCGACCTCCACCACCAGGCGGGTGTACTTCTCGTCGGAGAGCTCGATCACCACGGCCAGGTTCGGGTTCCTGACGTCCCAGAACACCTTCTCGCCCTGGCGGTGGAAGGTGCCCGCGACGATCACGCCCGGGAGGTGGGTGCCGGGGGCCCGCAGGCCCTTGGGCTCCCGGACGATACCGGGGTCGGCGGTGGCGCCGCGGACGTTGGACAGCGGGATCTCGATCCGGCTCTTCACGGCCCAGAGCCTGTCCAGCCCCTCGACCTCGACGGTGAGGGTGTCGCCGGTCACCGAAACACGTGCCATCAGTTCTGCTCCTTCAGCTGGTCGGTGAGTGCCAGGGCGGCGTCCGCCCCGTCGCCGCCGCCCGCGCGGGCGCGCAGCCGCAGGCCGAGTACGGCCGCCACCAGGGCGGGGGCCAGCGGCGGATCGCCGAGCGCCCGCTCCAGGGCGGTCAGCCCCTCGGCCACCAGGGCGGCGACCTCGGGGTCGTGCGGGGCCCGCTCGGCCGCCGCGAGCAGCAGCAGGCCCGCCGCCGGGCCGCCGTCGAACGCGGCGACCGCCCGGTGCAGCGCGGTGCCGGGGTGGCCGACCGCCGCCAGGGCGGTGGTCAGCGGCAGGATCTCGTGGTCCAGGTGCTGCCGGAGCGCGGCCAGGTAGAGGCCGCGCTTGCTGCCGAACACCTTGTAGAGGCTGCCCCGGTGGACGCCGAGCCCCTGCACCAGGTCGTCGACCGACGTCCCGTCGAAGCCCCGGTCGGCGAACAGCCGGGCGGCGGTCCGGACGGTCTCGTCCTCGTCGAAAGCGCGTGGTCGTCCCATGCCGGTCAGCCTAGGAGTTGAGGAACGATCGGTCAAGAACGAACATTCCTGAAACCTGTTCCACCTCCGATGGCGTACGCTGTGCCGCGTGATGGACGCCAGCAGCGTGCCCGAGGCCGGAGAGACGGCCGGTTCCTTCGTCGACCTGCTCCGGATCGAGCAGCTGGACGAGAACCTGTTCCGTGGCCGCTGCCACGCCGGGGCGCCGATGCGCGCGTTCGGCGGGCAGGTGGCCGCCCAGGCGCTGACCGCCGCCGGGCGGACGGTGGAGGCCGAGCGGCAGGTGCACTCGCTGCACGGCTACTTCCTCCGCCCGGGCGACCCCCGGCACCCGATCGACTACCAGGTGGACCGGGCCAGGGACGGTTTCTCGTACGCCACCCGGCGGGTGACGGCGGTTCAGCACGACGAGGTGATCTTCACGCTCTCCGCCTCGTTCAAGTTCCCGGAGCCGACCCCGGGGGACAGGCAGCCCGCGATGCCCCTGGTGCCCGGCCCCGAGGAGCTGCCGGACCCGTTCCGGGCCTGGGCCGAGGCGGCGCCGAAGGACTACCGGGAGAGTGCCTTCCGCACCCTGGACCTGCGCTTCGTGCCGACCGGCACACCCGGTCTGCCACCCGAACTCCCCGGCGCCCCACAGCAGTTCGTCTGGCTGCGGACCGGCAGCCCGCTGCCCGAGGGCGACCCGCTGCTGCACGTGTGCGCGCTGACCTACCTGTCCGACCTGACGCTGGCCTCCACCACCGTGCTGACCGTGCAGCCGCACCGGATCCAGCGCACCGCCCCGGCCCGGATCATGCTCGCCTCGCTGGACCACGCGATGTGGTTCCACCGCCCGTTCCGGGCCGACGAGTGGCTGCTGTTCGCCCAGCGCAGCCCGTCCGCCTCGGACGGCCGGGGGCTGGCGCACGGCGAGTTCTACGACCGGCAGGGGAACCTGGTGGCCTCCGCCGTCCAGGAGGCCCTGCTCCGCGAGCGCCGGACCTAGCGGTCGGTGCCCCGGGCCTGTTCAGGCCCCGTTCGCCCGAGCGATCCCGGCCCGTATCATGGTGCGGGTGACCAAGGTTGACCTGTCACCAAGGCCGGTGGAGGCGATGTCGCCCCGTCAGCTCGAACGCCGCAACAGCCTGATCTCGGCCGCCCTCGCGCTGGTGAACGAGGCCGGGGTGGAGCGACTCCAGATGAAGCACGTCTGCGAGCGCTCGGGAGTGGCCCTCGGCACCGCCTACCGGTACTTCTCCTCCAAGGACCATCTGCTCGCCGCCGCGATCGCGGACTGGCACCGTCTGCTGCTCGCCGACCTGGTCGCCGAGCAGCGCGGCGCCCGGCACGGGCCGGCCGAGACCGACCGGGTGGTGCGGTTCGTCCGCAACGGCATGCGGGCCTACCAGCGGCAGCCCCAACTGGCCCGGCTCAGGGTCGCGGTGGCCGCCTCGACCGACCCGTTCGCCAGTGAGACGCTGCAGTCGCTGGCCCGGGCCGACCGGGCGGCGCTGGACGCGGTCGGTCCCCGGCTGCCACCGGCCGCCGGCGAGCTGGTGCGGCACATCGTCGGCCACTCCTGGCAGGGCGAGCTGACCGCCTGGGTGACCGGCCGGACCACCCTGGACGACGCCCGCCGCCGGCTGGAGGACGTGGTCCGGCTGGTCCTGACGCCCTACGAGGCGGCCTGACCGCTCGTCAGCGGGGGCGGGCCGCCCGGCGCGTCCTGCCTGCTCCGGCACGGTTCGGCGGACATAGTACGAAATGTAGCTGTTGTCCGACCGCCGCCCTGCCGGAGTCAGTTGATGAGCAGTCAGCCCGAGGAGCCCAGAGCCACCCTGCCCACCGACAAGGTGGTGTTCGGGGTGAGCGCCGTCGCGGTGCTCGGGGTGGTCGCCTGGGGCGTCTTCGCGGCGGACTCGCTCGGCCGGACCTCGGGCAGCGCGCTCGGCTGGGTGCTGCACAACTTCGGCTGGCTGTTCGTGGTGGCCGCCGACGTCTTCCTGGTGCTCACCGTGCTGCTGGCGTTCAGCCGGTTCGGCCGGATCAGGCTCGGCCGGGACGACGAGGAGCCGGAGTTCGACACGCTGGCCTGGATCGCGATGATGTTCAGCGCGGGCATGGGCATCGGCCTGATGTTCTACGGCGTCGGCGAGCCGCTCCAGCTGTACGCCGCACCGCAGCCCGGCGCCGGGATCGAGCCACGGACGCCGGCCGCCGCGCAGTCGGCGCTGGAGTTCTCGCTGTTCCACTGGACCCTGCACCCGTGGGCGATCTACGCGGTCGGCGGCCTGGCCCTGGCGTACACCACCTTCCGCAAGGGCCGGGGCAACCGGATCAGCGCCGCCTTCGTCCCGCTGATCGGCACCAAGGGTGCGGACGGCTGGCCCGGCCGGGCGATCGACCTGCTGGCCGTCTTCGCCACCGTCTTCGGCTCCGCCACCAGCCTCGGCCTCGGCGCGCTCCAGGTGGCCGACGGCCTCGGCTACATCACCTCGGTCAAGTCCAGCGAGAACGTCCAGCTGATCATCATCGGCTCGCTGACCGCCGCCTTCGTGCTCTCCGCCTTCTCCGGCGTGCACAAGGGCGTCAAGTGGCTCTCCACCGTCAACGTGGTGCTGGCCTGCCTGATCATGCTGTTCGTCTTCGTGTTCGGCCCCTCGGTCTACGTGCTGGACGCGATCCCCTCCACGGTCGGCGGCTACCTCGCCGACCTGACCGGGATGGCCACCCAGACCGGCGCTTTCACCGACGAGACCTGGCTCGGCTCCTGGACCATCTTCTACTGGGCCTGGTGGCTCTCCTGGGCCCCGTTCGTCGGCACCTTCATCGCGCGCATCTCACGCGGCCGGACGATCCGTCAGTTCCTGCTCGGCGTGCTCCTGGTGCCCAGCGGGGCCACCGTGCTCTGGTTCTGCGTGATGGGCGGCACCGCGATCCGGCTGGACTCCACCGGCGCCGCCGACCTGGTCGGCACCATCCCGCAGGGGGCCGAGGCCTCGCTGCTCGAGATGCTCAGGTCGCTGCCGCTGGGCGGGGTCACCAGCGTGATCGCGGTGCTGCTGGTGATGACCTTCTTCATCACCAGCGCCGACTCCGCCTCGCTGGTGCTGGGCTCGCTCTCCAGCCGGGGTTCGCTGCACCCGAGGACCTGGCTGGTGGTGGTCTGGGGCGTGCTGATGGGCGGCGTGGCCGCCGCCCTGCTGTTGGCCGGCGGCCTGACCGCGCTGCAGAACGCCACCATCCTGGTCGCGCTGCCGTTCGTGGTGGTGATGCTGCTGCTCTGTCTGGCGCTGGTCCGCGAGCTCCGGGAGGACCCGGCGGCCGGGCCGTCCCGGCTGCACGCGGCGCACGGGCTGCGGGACGCGGTCCGGGTCGCGGTCGGCGAGGCGATGGCCGACCACCGGGCCGGGAAGCGTCCCCCGTCCGAGTGAACCGGGCCGCCCGGGGGTGACCGTTCGCCGTCGGAGCGGTCACCCGGTGCCATCCTGGGCTGCCGTCCTCCGTACCGATATCCGGACGCCCAGCCCCCGTCCAGACTTCACTCTGGCGTCGTCACTCTTTAACAACGCCCTGGAATGCTGACCATCATGAACGCTCGATCCGCCCCGGTCGCCCTGGCCCTTGAGGTACCGCGCTTCCCGCTCCCCAAGCGGCACCGCCGCCTGATCGCCTGCGCCGCCGTGGCCGCCTCCATCGCCCTCGGCTCCCTCGGCGTCGCCGCCACGGTCGAGACCGTCCAGCAGGGCACCGTGGCCACGGCCAGCCGCTGACCTTCCCAGGGGCTCGGGTCGCTGTGCTCCGAGCTCAGCCATCAGGGGCTCGGGGAACTGCGACGCCGGCCCCGTACAAGGTGAGCGTCGCGTAGCTGCTCAGGCACTTTCGCAGTGCTACCCGCCGGCCACGAACCGTCGCCGTTCCCCGAGCCCCTGGACCGTAGCCCCGAAGCGCGTCTGCCGAAAGCGCAGTCTCAGACCGTGATCCCGTCGTCGGTGTGGGTGGAGAACCCGTCCGGGACGAGGAGTTCGGCGCCGCGGGGCATGGCCGCGACCGCCCGCCACCAGAGCTTGAGCGCCGGCGGATCCAGCGGCTCGAACGGCTTCCCGGGACGGGGTGCCACCAGCCGGGCGCCGAGTGCGCGGGCTGCGGCGACGGTCCGTTCGGCCGGCTCCTCCCAGGGGTGGGGGGCCAGGTTGAAGGTGCACCAGTGGATCGGGAGCAACAGGTCGCCCCCGAGGTCGAGATGGGCCCGGACGCCCTCCTCGGGGGTCATGTGCACCTCGGGCCAGAGGTCGCTGTACGCGCCGATCTGCATCATCGTCACGTCGAACGGGCCGAACCTGCGGCCGATCTCGGTGAAGCCGGGGAAGTAGCCGGTGTCGCCGCTGTGGAAGAGCCGGTGCGAGTCGCTCGCCACCACCCAGGAGGCCCACAGGACCAGGGGGTTGGCCCGGGGGCCGCGGTTGCAGTAGTGGCGGGCCGGGGTGGCGGTCAGGGTCAGCCCGGCCACCTCGGCCGACTCCCACCAGTCCAACTCGGTGATCCGTTCGGCCGGGACGCCCCAGTGCTCCAGGTGCGCGCCGATCCCGAGCGGGACGGCGAAGGCGGCGCCGGAGGCGGCCAGTGCGCGCACGGTGGGCAGGTCCAGGTGGTCGTAGTGGTCGTGTGAGATCACCACCACGTCCACCGGGCCGAGTTCGGTCAGCGGGATCGGCATCGGGTGCAGCCGCTTGGGCCCGGTCCAGCCGAACGGCGAGCAGCGCTCGCCCCAGACCGGGTCGAACAGCACCCGGCGGCCGTCCAGTTCGGCCAGCACGGTGGCGTGCCCGAGCCAGGTCAGCCGGAGCCCGTCGGCGGGCGGTTCGGCCAGCTCGATCGGCACCAGCCGGTGCAGCGGGACGGCGGCGGCGGGCTGCCGGCGGTGCCGGTTGGCGGCGAACTGCTGGCGGGTCAGCTCCAGCCGGGACCGGCCGCGGGCCAGCCGCCGGGTCGGCACCGGGTTCTGGAAGCTGCCGTCGGCGAAGTGCGGGGAGGCCAGGATCCGCGCCAGCCGGGCACCGGTCGGTTCGGTCCCGAAGGACTCGGTACGGACCTGGCGCCAGGCGGCGCGGGGCAGTTCACCGATCGGCGGGGTGCCGGTGGTGAGGGCGGCGACCCGGGACGTCCAGGCAGCGGAGCTGGGCACGGCGCCTCCATGAGCGGGGTTGGTCCGTCCCATCGGACATTACCGGCGATATGCCGCACCGACCCGGTGGAGCGGAGGCAGGCGCTCCGTTCGGCGTAACCACCCCGCTGAGCGGCCGTCAGACCGGGTAGAACCGGGTGATCGTCTCGGCCACGCAGTGCGGCTTCGGGCTGCCCTCGCTGGTGACGGTGTAGCGCACGACGGCCTGCACGCCGCCGCTGACCTGCTCGGCGGAGACCAGCTCGGCGGTGGCCCGGATCGCGGTGCCGGCCGGGACGGGGGCGGGGAAGCGGACCTTCTCGGAGCCGTAGTTGAGGGCCATCCTGATCCCCTCGACCGCGTAGCACTCCTTGGCCAGCACCGGGATCAGCGAGAGCGTCAGGTAGCCGTGCGCGATGGTGCCCCCGAACGGGCTCTCCTTCGCGCGGACCGGATCGACGTGGATCCACTGGTGGTCACCGGTCGCCTCGGCGAACAGGTCCACCCGGGCCTGGTCGATGGTGTGCCACTCGCTGGTGCCGAGCTCGGTGCCGACCGCGGCGGTCAGGTCGGCGAGGGAGGCGTACGTCGTCACGGCTGCTCCTGGTGGGGGTGCTGACGGGGCACCGGAGAGTATGCCTACTCGCCGGTCACTTGTCAGCGCCCCTCCGAGCGGGCGGGGCGGTCAGTACGACCGGTGCAGCGACTGCCCGGCCGCCAGCAGTCGGCGCCCGCTCACCAGTTCGGGCGTGATCCGGACGAACATCCGCTGCTGCCCGCCGATCCACGGACGCGGGCCGGTGCGCAGCAGCCGCTGGTACTCGGCCTCGTCCCGGACCACCTCGGCGCGGCCGTGCACCAGGACGCTCCAGCCGCTCCGGCCGACCGGGTCGAGCAGGTCGGCCTGGAAGGCGGCCACCGTCCCGTCCAGGGCCCGGCTCAGCGAGCTGCCCGCGCGCAGGCCGAGGATCAGCCGGTCGTCCGGGGCCACTTCGAAGGCCACCGGGAGGACGGCCGGGAGCGCGTGTTCGGTGTACACCACGCGCCCGATGGGCACGGTGCGGAGCAGGTGCAGGCACTCGGCCTCGCTCAGGGTCTCCACGCGGTCGTCTCGGTCCATACCTCGATGGTGCCCCTCCGGCGGTGCGGTCACTAGGGCCCATGGTCCCTGAATGGCACCTGACCTGCGTCAATCCGGGTGAAAGGCCGCGCCGCCGGAGACGGACCGATAGCTTGTCGGCGGGAGCGGGCGAGTGAGGGGTGGGGACCGGTGAGCGGCGGCATCGAGCTGGTGGTGATCGGCGCGGACGGCGGGCCGGAGCGGGCCCACGCGGGATCGGCCCGGGCGGCCGACGGGGCCCGGCTGCTGGCCGCCGGGCTGCCCGGGCGCTGCTTCGACGCGGGCACCCGGGGGAGCCGGGTGACCCTGGTGCCGCCGGAGGCGGACGCCAACGCGATGCTGACCGCGCTGCGCGCGGCCGCCCAGCGCCCGGCCCGCTGGCTGGTGGTCTGCCTGCTCGGCCAGCTCGCGGTCGATCCGCGCGGCCGGCGGCTGGCCCTGGTCACCGCCGGGGCCACCCCGGACAACGCGTACCGGCGGGGGCTGGCCTGGGACTGGGTGGTGAGCACCATGGTGCACGGCGGCCAGGAGGAGACCCTGCTGCTGGTGGACGCGGTCGCGGACAAGGACGCGTGGGCCGCGCTGGAGCGGGGCGAGGAGGGCGCGGGCGAGCTGCTCAGCCACTCCCGGGTGCCGCTCTGGGGCCGGGTGGCCAGGTACGCCGGTCCGCGCCGGGGCCGGGAGTCCGTCCTGCCGGGCGGCGAGGGCTCGTTCAGCTGGGCGTTGGACCGGGTGCTGGAGCACGGGCTGCCCGGTGCGCCCGCGGCGGTCGCCCCGGTGGATCTCCAGCCCGCGCTGGAGCAGGAGCTGGCCTGGGCCGAGTCCGGGTACGGGCCGGGCCAGGTACGGCTGTTGACACCAGGGGAGCAGGGGAGGCTGCTGTTGCGCAATCGGGCTGCCGTGCGGGGCGCATTGGCCGGATTGTCGCTTTCTGAAGAACTGTTGGCAGTTCTGTGGCGCGAAAGTGCCCCAACCGATCCGCCTTCCGCGTAAGGTCAGGGGGCCCGAGGTGTTGCCGGGGCGAGGCGAGTTGGCGAAGAATCAATGCCTCGTGAGCGGTGGTTCAAGGCGGCGGAAATCTGCTGCGGTCGGCGCTCCGTTCGGAGCCGACCGCGATGAGGTGGGGCGAATGCGGCAGCGCGTCATTACAGTGCGCCCTGGGGCGGTTGGGGTCGGTGGGCTGACACTGCTGCTGCTCACTTCCTGCGGCGCGGCGGACGGCGGGAGTTCCACCGATCGGCTGCCGGATGTCACAGCCGCCCCAACTGTCCCCGGTGTCACGCCGAGTGGCTCCGCGGAGGCCGGGAACGCGCCCACCGAGGGAGCCGATGGCGCCGTCGGGCGGGTGGTCCTGAGGGCCTATCAGGGCTGGTGGGAGGCGCGTATCACGGCTTTCGGCCAACCAGAGCAGGACCCGGCTGCCGTTCGCAGCTTCGCCGCCGACCAGGCCCTGAGCGACACCCTGATCACCCGTCAGCAGCTCCGCGACTCCAAGCTGGTGATGATCGGAGCACCGCGCAACTCACCTTTGGTGAAGTCGATTCGGCTCACCGACAATCCGCCGTCCGCGACCGTCGAGGACTGCCTCGACGTGACCGACTGGCACCAGGCGGATGCCGGCACCAAGGCGGTGCGCGATCCCGCGTCGCGCCTGACCCGGTACGTCGCCACAGCCACGCTCCGGAAAGCGGACTCGCGCTGGCTGATCGTGGACTTCAAACGCGAGGAGGCCCGGTCGTGTTGAGAACTTCGCCAGGAATCTTGGTTCGTGTCCTGCTGATGATCGGAATGCTGGCGGCGACGATCACCCCGGCCGCCGCCGACGAGCCCGGCGGCACGGTGAATCCGTGCGCCACCAGGGATATCTGCATCATCGTGCACGAGCCGGGCAGCACCGCCGGCGGAACCCCGGGCGGCGGCGGCTCCGAGACGGTCGCCGACAAGTGCTACTGGGACCACGCGGAGATCGCCTGCTGGGACGACCAGCTCGGCTGGTTCAGCAACGCGACGGGGTGCTACTACAAGCTGGAGAAGCCCAAGCCGCCGGCCGACGACCGGGCCTGGGGTGGTCGCGATCCCGCGACCGGCGAGATCTACCAGGTCAGTTGCCGGGACAGCTCGACCAGCGTGCGGGGGCCGCAGTTCTTCGACAAGGCGCCGGCCGGCCCGCCGCCGGTCGACGACGTGGTGCAACTGCGCCGGGAGGCGCTGGAGAAGCTGCACCTGGTGCCGCCGGCCATGCACGCCGCTCCGGCGGGCAGCGCGGTGACCGGGGCCCCGCTCTGGCTCTGGTACGACCGCAGCCCGGCCAGCGTCGGTCCGCTGACCGGGACGGCCAAGGGGAACGTGATCAGCGTGACCGCCACCGCCGAGGTGCGCGAGGTGATCTGGGACATGGACGACGGACACACCGTCAGCTGCCCCGGGGCCGGCACGCCGTACCAGGCCGACCAGGGCCGGACCGAGTCGCCGGACTGCAAGTACGTCTACCGGAGCAGCTCGGCGCACCGCGCGGACGGGAAGCTCTACCTGGTCGCCACCGCGATCTGGCGGATCTCGGCCACCCGGAGCGACAGCAAGTCCTCGCTCGTCTTCGACTACCCCGTCCCGGCCGCCGCCCCGCTGCCGCTCCGGGTGGCCGAGGTCCAGCTGCTCAACTGACCGGCTCCCGACCGCCGGACGCAGCACGGCAGCACCCGTCCGGCCCCGCACCGCACCGCCCCCGTACGAAAGGCCGAAGCCCGGTGGAGCACCGAACCTTCCCCTCGCCGAGCCCCGGCGCCGCGACCCCGAGCCCCGGCCCGGTCATCGAGCCTGGCCGGGGCGCCCCCGGCGGCCCGCCGCGCACCCCGCCGCGCACGCTGCGGGCCCGGCGCCGGCGCCCCGCGGTGCTGGCGATGGCGGTGGCGATGGTCGCGGCCGGCGGTCTGGGCGGTGCGGTGCTCTACAACAGCACCGGGCAGCGGATCGCCGTGCTGGCGCTGGCCCGTGACGTACCGAAGGGTCAGGCGATCGGCGCCGAGGACCTGGTGGTGGCCCGGATCGCCTCCGACCCGGTGCTCCGGCCGCTGGGTGCCGGAGAGCGGACCAAGGCGGTCGGGCTGCGGGCCACCGGCGACCTGCGCCGGGGAGCGCTGCTGGTGAAGGCCGACCTGACCGACGACCCGCTGGTCGAGCCCGGCCAGAGCGTGGTCGGGGTCGCCACCAAGCGGAACCAACTCCCGGCCACCAAGCTGCAACCAGGGGACCGGGTGCTGGTGGTCTCCACCCCGGAGTCGGGCCAGAACGGCACCACCGTGCGCACCCCCGAGACGCTCGCGGTCCGGGTGGTGACGGTCGGCAAGCCGGACACCGACGGCAGCGTGGTGATCGACGTGGCGGTGGCGCCCGCGGACGGCACCCGGCTGGCCGCCTGGGTGGCCACCGGCAGGGTGCAGATCATCCTGGCGCCGCGCACCGGCTCCGCCGCCCCCGCCCCGACCCCGTCGCCGAGCGGGAGCGCGGCCTGATGGCCGTGATCGCGGTGGTCGGCGGCCCGGGTGCGCCCGGCGCCACCACCGGCGCGCTCGCCCTGCTGCTGGCCTGGCCGCTGTCGCCGGGCCGCCGGGTCCTGCTGGTGGAGTGCGACCCGGACGGCGGTGCGGTGCTGGCCGGTGCGCTGGAGGGCCGGGTGGAGGCGGTCTTCGGGCTGCGCAACCTGGCCGTCGCGGACCGCCGGGGCCTGCTCGCCCAGACTCTCTGGGACCAGCTGATCGACCTCTCCCCGGGCGGCACCGGCGACCGCCTGCTGCTGCCGGGCCTGACCGACCCGGCCCAGGCGCCGGGGCTTGCGTACACCTGGGAGCCGCTGCTGGAGGCGCTGCACGCGCTCGAACCGCAGGGCTACGACGTGATCCTCGACCTCGGCCGTTCCGGTGCGCACGGGCCCGGCGCGGTGCTGACCCGGCGGGCCGACGTGGTGGCGGTCGCGCTGCGCAGCACGCTGCGCGGCCTGAGCGCGACCAGGCCCCGGCTGGCCGCGCTGCACGAGGACCTGGAGCACGCGGGCACCGGCGCGGACGGCCTCGCCCTGCTGCTGGTCGCCGAGGGGCCCTACCCGGCGGCCGAGGTCTCCCGGCAGTTCGGGGTGCCGGTGCTCGGAGTGCTGCCGTACGTGCCGCGCACCGCCCGGCTGCTCTCGGACGGCGGGGACACCACCGACCGGCGGTTCATCCGCTCCGAGCTGATGCGCACCGCCCGGAGCACCGCCGACCAGATCCAGCTGCTGGTCCGGCGCCGCCGCGAGCGGCTGGCGCCGGTGGTCGCCCCGGGTGCCGCACCCCTCGTCGCACCGCCGCCGCCCGCGGCCCAACCCCCGTCGGAGTCGCACCCGTTGGCCTACCCGCAGCAGCCGTACCCGCAGCAGTCCGCCGGGCCTGAGCCGTACGGGCAGCAGCCCTACGGGCACCAGCCGTACGGTCAGCAGCCCTACCCCCAGCACGCCTACCCGGCGCCGCCCGCACCGCAGCAGCCGTACCCGGTGCCGCCGGTGCCGCAGCCCGCGGCGCCCGCGCCGTTCCCCGGCCAGGGCGAGTCGCGGCCGCAGGACCAGCCCCCCGTCTACGGGCAGGTGCTCCGTGCGCGGTAGCCCGCTCCACGACCCGCTGCACAAGCCCGCGAGCGCCGACCCGGCCGGGCTGCCCTGGACGGCGGCCCCGCCGGTGATACCGAGCGCGAGCCCGGTCGGCCAGTTCACCATCGGACCGGTCAACGCCGGTGCGGCGGCGGCCGGTTCGGTCCCGATGATCCAGCCGGTCGCGGTCAAGCCGATGGTCGACCAGCAGGTGGCCAGGGAGCTCAAGCGCCAGGTCGCGGCCGAGCTGCACCAGCAGCTCAGCCGACTGGCGGACAGCTCCGGGGTCGAGGCGGACCGGGCCACCCGGCGCCAGCGCGGCCGGGCGCTGATCGACGAGGCGGTGGCCCGCTGGTCGGACGCGTACGCGCAGACCCACGGCATCCCGCCGACCCGGGAGCAGGACCGGGCGCTCGCCGAGACCGTCTACGACCTGCTGTTCCGGGCCGGGCGGCTGCAGCCCTACCTGGACGACCCGGACATCGAGAACATCCTGATCAACGGCTGCGACGACGTGTGGATCTCCAAGGTGCACCAACCGCTGCGCCAGGTCCCGCCGGTGGCCGAGAGCGACGAGGAACTGGTCGAGCTGCTCCAGGACCTGGCCCGGCAGCACGGCGGCGGCGAGCGCAGCCTCTCCACCGCCAGCCCGACCCTGGCGCTGCGGCTGGAGGGCGGGATGCGCCTGCAGGCGCTGACCGAGGTGACGCCCCGTCCGTACGTGGCGATCCGCCGGCACCGGGTGGCCTCGGCCACCCTCGCCGACCTGGTCCAACTCGGCACCGTGGACGCCACCCTGGCGTCCTTCCTGGCCTCGGCGATCCGGGCCAGGAAGAACGTGATGATCACCGGCACCCAGGGGGTCGGCAAGACCAGCCTGCTGCGCGCGATGGCCGCCGAGATCCCGCCGGACGAACGGGTCGGCACGCTGGAGTCGGAGTTCGAACTCTGGCTGCACACCCTGGGCCACCTGCGCCAGGTGGTCCCGATGGAGGCCCGGGAGGGAAACGGCGAGCGGGTGGACGGGCGGGCGGCCGGTGAGCTGACGATCGGTGAACTGATCCCGGCGGCCCTGCGGATGACGCTGTCCCGGATCATCGTCGGCGAGGTCCGCTCGGGCGAGGTGGTCCCGATGCTGCGGGTGATGACCAACGGCGAGGGCGGCTCGATGTGCACCCTGCACGCGCGCGGCCCGCACATGGTGGTCGACCGGATCGCCGAACTCTGCCTGGAGTACGGCTCGCACATGACCGACAGCCTGGCCTACCGGCTGACCGCCAACGCGGTCGACCTGATCGTGCACGTGGCGATGGTGGACGAGACGGCCGTCGGCGGTGGCCGGCACCGCTTCGTCTCGCACGTGCTGGAGGTCACCGGTCTCGGTGAGAGCGGCCGCCCGGCCACCAACACGGTGTTCGGACCGCGCCCCGACCTGGGCGAGCCCCGGGCCGTGCCGCACACCCCGCCGAACTGCCTGGACGACCTGCGCCGGGCGGGCTTCGACGCCGGTCTGCTGCAGTCCGCGTACGGCAGTTGGGGCGCCCCGTTGAACCTGCGGATCGGAGGGATGCGCTGATGCTGCTCTTCGTCCTGTGCGGACTGTCGGTGGCGGGCGGCCTGGTCGCCCTGGTGGCCGGGGTGTACGGGAAGGAGCCGGCCGGCCCGGAGGCGGGCGCCTGGTCGGCGGCCCGGCTCACGCCGTCGGCCCGGCGCCGGCTGACGGTGCAGACCGGGCTGCTGGTGCTCGGCAGCGCCTGGCTGGTCCTCAGCGGCCGGCCGCCGGTGTCGATCGGGCTGCTCGCGCTGATCGTCTTCGGGCTGCCCTGGGTGATCGGTGCCACCCGGGCCGACATGCACCGGATCGAGCGGCTGGAGGCGCTCGCCGAGTGGACCCAACGGCTGGGCGACGTCCTGCTGTTGGGCGTCGGCCTGAACCAGGCGATCGTGACCAGCCGACGGACCGCACCGGCCGCGCTGGAGTCCGAGATCGCCGAGCTGAGCGCCCGGCTGCAGTCCCGCTGGCGGCCGGAGGAGGCGCTCCGGGCCTTCGCCGACACGCTGGGTGACGCCACCTCCGACAAGGTGCTGGCCGCTCTGGTGCTGCGGGCCGGTGACACCGGCCCCGGTCTGGCCCGGACGCTGGCCGACCTGGCCACCTCGGTCCGCGAGGAGGTCAGGCAGCGCCGGGTGATCGAGGCGGACCGGGCGAAGCACCGCACCACCATCCGTTGGCTGCTGGTGATCATCACGCTGGTGCTGGTGGTCGGCGCGCTGAACGAGCGGTACTCCCAGCCGTACTCCACGCTGGTCGGCCAACTGGTGCTCGGTGTCGTGCTGTTGCTGTTCGTCCTGGTGATCGCCTGGATGCGCAGGCTGGCCACCCAGCGCCCGCTGCCGCGACTGCTGGAGCCGGACCGGCGGAGCAAGGCCCGCCCGGTGCGGGCCGCTCCGGCGGAGGGGATGGTGGCCGGTGACGGCCCGACGGGGTCCCGTCAGGACGCACCGTCGGTCGGCCCCTTCGTGTCGGAGGGTGGCCGGTGATCTCGATCTGGGCCGTCCTGGCCGGTGCCCTGCTGCTCGGCGGGGTGGCCGCAGTTGCCGCCGAACTCCGGCCCGCACCACCGGACTTGGGGCAGGCGCTGGACCGGTTGCACCGGACCCCGGCCGACCACGCGGAGCTGACCGACCCCGACGTCAGCTGGGTCGACCGGATCGGCCAGAGCTCGCTCCGGCTGCCGGGCGCCCGGATCCCGCACCAGCAGCTGGCGATGATCGGCCGGACCCCGGCCCGGTTCATGGCGCACAAGCTGCTGTTCGCGTTGCTCGGGCTGATGGCGCCCGGCTATCTGGTGCTGATCTCCGCCCTGGTGGGTTTCGACCTCCCCTGGGTGGTCCCGGTGCTGGCGGGGCCGGCGCTGGCGCTGTTCGGCTGGCTGGTGCCGGACGGCATCGTCTCGGGCGAGGCCAAGGAGGCCCGGACGGAGTACCTGCACGGGGTCGCCGCCTATCTCGAACTGGTCGCGCTGGAGCGGGCCGCCGACTGCGGGCCCGCCGAGGCGCTCAGGCGGGCGGCCGCGGTCGGCCGGTCCACCGTGTTCCGCCGGATCAGGGACGCGCTGGAGCGGGCCGCCACCGACCGGCTGCCACCCTGGGACGGGCTGGACGCGCTCGCCACCGAACTCGGCCTGACGCCGCTCCAGGACGTCGCCGACATCATGCGGCTGTCCGGCAGCGACGGTGCCGCCGTGTACGACACCCTGCGGGCCCGCTCCAAGAGCCTGCGCGACGAACTCCTGGCCGAGGACCTGGCCAGGGCGAACACCGACAGCGAACGGATGGTGGCGCCCGGCGCGGCGCTCACCCTGCTCATGACGGTGCTCATCGCATTCCCCGCGCTGTACCAGATGCTCAACGTGATCTAGCCGCTCACTCCGCCCGTCGTCGACCTGGAGACCACACCATGGTTGCTCTTCGAAATCTCCTCACGGCACTCTTCCTGCCGGTGAAACTCTGCCTGTTCGTCTTCCACCACCGGGTCGGCCGGGTCCGCGCGGCCCGGGCGGCCGGCGACCGTGGGGCGATCAGCATCGAACTCGCCCTGGCGGTCATCGTGCTGGTGGGCATCGCGGTCGCCGTCCTGGCCGTCGTGATGCGCCTGGCCAACACCGTGAAGGGCAAGGTCCCGACGGACCCGGTCGTCACCGCGGCACCGTGAACCGACGCCCGACGAGTCGTCACCGCCGGGGGGACCGGGGCGCGCTGACCATCAGCCTCGCCCTGGTCTTCCCGGTGGTGCTCTTCCTGGTCTTCCTGGTGGTCCAGGCCGCGCTGTACTGGTACGCGGGCCAGGCCGCGCTGACGGCTGCCCGTGAGGGGGCCGACGCGGGCCGGGTCCGGGGTGGGACGCCGGAGGCGGGCGAGCTGAGGGCCAGGGACTTCCTGAACCGGGTCGGCCGGCTGGCCGAGCCGGTCACGGTGGACCCGAACGGCGGTGACCTCACCAGCTTCGAGATCGTGGTGACGGTGCGGCCGCTGGCGGTGCTGCCGGGCTTCGACCGGTTCACCATCACCCGTCAGGTCACCGCTCCCAGGGAGAAGTTCGTACCGCAGGCGGTGCAGCCGTGAGGCGCCGCGGGGGAGAGCAGGGCAGTGCCGCGCTGGAGACCGCCATCGTCGCGCCGGTCCTGGTCGTGTTCGTGCTGATCGCGATCGCGGCCGGGCGTATTCAGAGCACCGGAGGGGTAGTTGATGCGGCAGCCCGTTCCGGCGCCCGCGCGGCCTCGCTGGCCCGCACGCCGGAGGGGGCGCAGCAGGCGGCGGGGGACGCGGTGCTGGAGGTGCTCCGGGGGCAGGGGGTGCAGTGCGCGCAGGCGGTCAGTCCGCCGGTCGAGTACGGGACCCTGAACACGTCGGCGGGCCCGCTCACCACCGTGACGGTGCAGGTGAGTTGCACCGTTCGGCTGAGCGACCTGCTGGTCGGCCTGACGCCGGGCAGCAAGACCATGACCGCCAGCTTCACCTCGGTGCTGGACCACTACCGGGGCACCGAAGCGGGAACCAAGGAGAAGAAGTCGTGAGAGCTCGGCGGACCGGCGGCGCGGACGGCGGCTCGATCGCGCTGTTCGTCGCCATCTGCGCCGCCGGGCTGGTGGTGATGATCGGGATCGTCCTGGAGGCCGGCGGCCGGCTGCGGGCGATCGAGACCGCCGACGCCCGGGCCCAGGAAGTGGCCAGGGTGGTCGGGCAGCAGCTCGACGAGCGGGCGCTGCTGCGCGGTGGGGGCTACCTGCTCTCCCAGGACGTGGCCGCCGCCCAGGTGGCCGCCGAGGCGTACCTGCGCCCGTACGGTCTGCACGCCGAGATCGCGTTCCGCAACGGCAGCACGGTGGTGGTGGACATCCGGGCCCGGTACCGGACCACGTTGCTCGGTGCGCTCGCGGTGCAGTCCCTGGAGGTGCACGGGCGTGGCGCGGCCACTCTGGTGCACGGCGTCAAGGAAGCGGAGACTGCCTGAATGGGTGCGGGCCGGACTCTTGATGGGCGTCGACGCGGCACGGCCGCTGCGGCGCACGGTGTGACGGAAGCGGAGAAGGACTGATGGCCGGGCGACGAGCCAAGGAACAGCACCGGGCAGGTACGGGGACGAACCCGCCGGCCGGACGGCGGCCGGTGCCGCTGCGGCCGAACCGCCGCCGGACGGCCGGGTCGGTGGTCGCCGCCTTCGGCGCGCTGGTGCTGCTGGCGCTCCTGCTGGTCGGCGTGCCCGCACTGCTGCTGTACGGGACGACCGCGGTGGCGGACATGGGCGGCCAGAGCACCAGTGGGCCGGTCGAGTTGCTCACCACGCCCGACGACGGCCGGATCTTCCTCTGGGCGCTGGTCGCGATCGGCTGGGTGGGCTGGCTCTGCTTCGCCTTCTCGGTGCTGCTGGAGATCCCGGCCCAGCTGCGCGGCCGGGTGGCCCGCAGGCTGCCCGCCTTCGGCTGGAGCCAGCGGATCGCGGCCGGACTGGTCGGCTCGGTGCTGGCGCTGCTGCCGGTGGCCGGTTCGGCCTTCGCCGCCGTGCCCGAGCGGCCGGCCGCGGTGGCCCCGGCCCAGGTGACGGCCGCGCCGCAGTACGCCGCGCTGCCCGCCGCCCCGGTGGCACCCGCGCTCACCCCGGCGGCCGACCCGGCGCCCGGCTACACCGTGCAGGACAGCCGCCCGGCGGACAGTCTCTGGTCGATCGCCGAACGCCAACTGGGCTCCGGCGAACGGTGGGTGGAGATCGCCAAGCTCAACAACGGCCGGGTGATGGACGATTCGGGCCGGACCTTCGACGCGGACCGCCCGATCCACCCGGGCTGGCAGCTCCTGATGCCCGGCGACGCCAAGGCCCAGGGCGGGCCGGCACCGGCTCCCGCCCCCGCTCCCCAGGCCCCCGCACCGCAGCACGGCTCGGTCACGGTCAGGGCGGGGGACACCCTGTCCGCCATCGCGGAACGGGAGTTGGGGGACGCGGAGGGGTGGCCGAAGCTGTTCGAGGCCAACAAGGGGGTGGCCGCGCCCGACGGCGAACGGCTGACCGACCCGGACGTGGTGGTGCCCGGCATGGTGCTCGCCATCCCCGGCGCTCCGGCGCCTGCGCCGGCTCCGGTGCCCGCCCCGGAGCCCGCTCCCGTGCCCGTCCCCGACGTGCCGGTCACACCCGACCCGGCGCCCGTCACCCCCGCGCCGGCCACGCCCGCGCCCGCCACGCCCGCGCCGGCCACCCAGGGGCCGGTGGTCCCGTCCCAGGCGCCCACGCCCGCCGCCCACACGCCCGCCGCCCACAACCCCGCCGAGGCGGCGGCGCCGAGCGACGACTACTCCGTGGCGCTGGCCGCCTCGACCGTCGGCGTGCTGCTCGCCGCCGTCCTGGTCGGCACGGTGGCCCGGCGACGCGGCGCCCAGCAGCGGTCCCGCAAGCCCCGGCACCGGATCGCGCTGCCCGCCCCGGCCGCGCTCGCCTTCGAGTCCGAACTGAAGGTCCGTCAGGACGACGCCGGGCTGGCCCTGCTGGACCGGGCACTGCGCACGATGGCCCGGAACACCGTCCGGGGCGGCAAGCGCCTGCCCGCCCTGGTCGCGGCCCGGATCACCCCCGGCCGCACGGTCGAGCTGCACCTCGCCGCCCCGGCGGCGCCGATCGCACCGTTCCGGGCGGCGCACGCCCCGAACGTCTGGTGGTGCCCGGACGACTCCTCCGAGCTGCTCGGCGCCTCGCAGGCGGCGAAGAACAACGCCCCGTACCCGGCCCTGGTCACCCTCGGCAGCGCACCGGACGGCTCCGTGGTGCTGGCCGACCTGGAGACCGTCCGGCTGATGCACCTGTCCGGGCACCCGGACGACTCGCAGGACGTGCTGCGCACGCTGGCCGTGGAGTTGGCGCACAGCCCGCTCGCCGACCGGCTGAACCTGCACCTGGTCGGGCTCGCCGAGGACCTGCCGATCTCCGGTCCCGCGCTGGACCGGGTGCACCGGCACGACTCGCTGGAGGCGGCGATCGCCGCGCTCGGCCCGCGCACCGCCCGGGCCCGGGCCACCCTGGTGGCGGCCGAGGCGACCAGCCCCCGGGACGCCCGCAGCCGGGGCCAGGACGACGAGTCCTGGGTGCCGGAGATCGTGCTCTCCGCCCAGCCGCCCAGCGGCAGCCTGCCCACCGAGCTCGGCCGGCTGCTCGACGGCACCCCGCGCACCTGCCTGGCCGTCGTCACCAGGGCGCCGGAACGCGGCAGCGGCCCGGTCGCCCGCTGGACCCTGCCCAGCACCGGGAACGCGGTCATCCCGGGTCTGCACCTCACGGTGCAGCTGCAACGGCTCAGTCCGGACCAGTACGCCCAGCTCGGCGACCTGCTCCGGTCCTCGGCCGACACCGCCCAACTGCCCGCCCCGGACTGGACGCTGGACGGTGTGGAGCTGGAGCCGTCCGAACTCCCGCTGCCGGTCCCGGTGCTGGCGGGGGTCGGGGCCTCCGGTCCGACCGCCGCCGAGGCGGCCGCGATCGAGGCGGTGTCCCGGGTGATCGGCACCGGCAGCAGCCCGTTCGCGGGTGTCAGCCCGGCCGCCACGCCCCGGCACTCGGCCAACTCGGTGGGCCTGCACGTCAAGTCCGCCGACCCGGTGCACCCCGTCATGCCGGTGGCTCCGGCCGTCGCCGCCGTGGTGCCCGTGGTGGTCCCGGCGCCGACCCCGGAGCCCGACCCGGAGCCGGTGCCGACCCACGAGCCCGCCGCCCCGGTGGCCGACACCACCCCGGCGCGGCCCGTCCCGCCGCCGGTCTCGGCGTCAACTGCCGCTCCGCGTACCGACAGTGACGACCTGCTGGCCATCCTCCGGTCGCCGGAGGCGCACTCGGTCCGGACCGCGCCCAGGATCCGCCTGCTCGGCCCGCCCGACGTGCTCGGCACCACCGGATCGGTCACCCCCGAGGGCCGGCCCCGGCTGACCGAGCTGGCCGCCCTGCTCGCGCTCCGTCCGGGCGCCGACCAGTCCACCCTGGACCGTGCCCTGCACCCGGGCGCGGCCCACCTCGACCCGCATCCGACCACCACCGAACACACCGTCACCCCGATGCCGGTCCGGCTGGCCGAGCTGGCCGGCTGGCTGGGCGAGTCCACCGAGGGCCGGGCCTTCCTCTCGCTGGACGGCGGCGACGGCCACACCTTCGCCCCCACCGTCAGCTGCGACTGGGACGAGTTCCGCAGCCTCTACCGCCGGGGCATGCGCAGCACCAGCAGCACCGCCGACGCCGCCCTGGCGCACGCCCTCGCCCTGGTCCGCGGCGCCCCGTTCGCCGAGGCCCCGGGGTCGTCCTACGGCTGGGCCGAGCCGGAGCGCCAGGACATGATCGCCACCATCGTCGACACGGCGCACGAACTGGCCGCCCGCCGCCTCCAGTACGGCGACCACCGCACCGCCGAGGCCGCCATCTTCCGCGGCCTGGCCGTCGCCCCCGACATCGAACTCCTGCACCGCGACCTGTTCTACGCCTACGCCTCGGCCGGCGCCCGCGACCAACTCGTCCGCGCGGTCAACCGCCTGGACGCCCTCAGCCGCCGCACCGGCCGCGACCTCGACCCCGACACCGTCGCCCTGCTCCGGGACCTGCTCTCCGGCGCCTGACCGGCCCGGTGGGGGGGGGCGCGCGGGGGGGGCGCCCCGGGGGGGGGCCCCCCCGGCGGGGGGGGGGGGGGGGGGGGGGGGGGGGGGCGGGGGCGGGGGGGGGGGGGGGGGGGGGGGGGGGGGGGGGGGGGGGGGGGGGGGGGGTA
>NZ_JBIWML010000001.1:743395-768388 GCF_044766665.1 Kitasatospora sp. NPDC101801 | reverse complement strand
GCCCCGCCCGCCACCGCCCCCCCCACCCCGCCCCCCGCCCCCGGCCCCGCCCCCCCGGCCCCGCCCCGCCCGGGGGGCGCCCCCCCGCGGCCCCGCCCCCGGGGGCGCCCGCCACCGCGGCTTCGGCGTGCAGGCGGGTGGTGGCGAAGACCGGGACCGGGCTGTCGGCGGGGGAGATCAGCAGTTCGATCTCGGTGCAGCCGAGCACGATGCCCTCGGCGCCCCGGGCGACCAGGTCCGCGATGACGGACCGGTAGGCGGCGCGGGACTCCTCGCAGATGACGCCCAGACAGAGCTCCTGGTAGATCACCCGGTGCACCAGGGCCCGGCCCGGGGTGTCGGGGGTCAGCACGTCGAGGCCGTGCGAGGCCAGCCGGTCGCGGTAGAAGGACTGCTCCATGGTGAAGGCGGTGCCCAGCAGGCCGACCCGGGTCAGGCCCGCCGAGCGGACGGCGAGCGCGGTGGTGTCGGCCAGGTGCAGCAGCGGGACGTCGACGGCGGCGGCCACCTGGTCGGCCACCTTGTGCATGGTGTTGGTGCAGATCAGCAGCAGCTCGGCCCCGGCCGCCCGCAACGCCCGGGCGGCGTCCGCCAGTACGGCCCCGGCCCGGTCCCAGTCGCCGGCCGCCTGGAGGCGTTCGATCTCGGCGAAGTCCACCGACCAGAGCACGCAGCGGGCCGAGTGCAGCCCGCCGAGCCGCTCCCTGGTCAGCTCGTTCAGCAGCCGGTAGTACTCGGCGCTGGACTCCCAGCTCATCCCGCCGATCAGTCCGATGACCTTCATCGCGCACCTCCTGTCGGCGCATCATCGCACCGGATCGGTAATGCGGTTGCCGTGGCCCGTCCGGTTCCCGTAGACCCGTCCCATGTTGCATGGAGAGCGAATCGGCCTGCGGGCCCGCCTGGAGCCGGATGTACCGGTACTGCACGAGGAGTTGTACGAAGATGTGCTGACCCGCTCGCGGGCGGACACCCGGCCCTGGCAGCCGACCCCGGCCGGCTTCTCGCCGTACGCGGTGGGGGAGGCCAGTGACGGCCACGCGGCCTTCACCGTGGTGGAGTTGACGACCGGTGAGGTGGTCGGGGAGGCGATCGTCTGGGGGATCGACGGCCACAACCGGCTGGCCCACCTCGGCCTGGCGGTGCGGCCCGGCTTCCGCGGGCGCGGGTACGGGGCCGAGGCGGTCCGGGTGATGTGCCGGTACGTCTTCACGGTGCGCGGCTTCCAGCGGGCCCAGTTGGAGACACTGGCCGACAACGAGCCGATGATCCGGGCCGCCGAGCGCGCCGGGTTCGTCCGGGAGGGGCTGCTGCGGCGGTCCGCCTGGGTGTACGGGGAGTTCCTGGACGAGGTGATCCTCGGGCTGCTGGCCGAGGACTGGGCGAAGACGGAGGGGTAGCGGATGCCGCACCCGGGGCTGGTGAGCGCGGGCGTCGAGGTGACCCCGCTGTGCGACGCGGTCGGACCGATGGGCGAGCAGATCGCCCGTCCGCTGCGCGAGCTGTTCGGCGGCCCGGACCACCCGGTCTGGGCCCGGGCGGACGCCGCCGGGTCCTGGGTGCTGCACTTCCACTGCTACCTGCTGCGCACGCCGGCCGGCCGGACCGTCCTGGTCGACACCGGCCTCGGCGGGCCGGACTCGCCCGCCGCGAGCTGGGCCCCGGTGCCGGGCGGGCTGACCGCCGAGCTGGCGGCGGCCGGGGTCCGGCCCGAGCAGGTGGACACCGTGGTGCTGACCCACCTGCACAGCGACCACGCGAGCGGCAGCCTGGCGGCGGACGGCCGCACCCCGGCGTTCCCGAACGCCCGCTACCTGGTCCAGCGCACCGAGCTGGAATGGCTGACGGCCACCGGCTCACCGCTGCTGGACGCCGTGGTGCGGCCGCTGCGCGCGGCGGGCTGCCTGGACGCCCGCGCGGGCGAGGTGGCGCTCACCCCGGAGATCGAGGTCTTCGCCACCCCCGGCCACACCCCGGGCCACCAGAGCGTGGCGATCGGCGGACGCCGGCTGGTGGTCGCCGGGGACGTGGTGCTGCACCCCGTCCAGCTCACCGACCCGACGGCCGGGTACCTGTACGACGACGACCAGGCCGCCGCGACCGGAACCAGGCAGCGGCTGCTGGCGGAGCTGACGGCCGGGCACGGCATCCTGGCCACCGCGCACTTCGCCGAGCCGTTCACCCGGCTCTGAGCGTGCGCCCGGCCTACGCCGACCCGCGCGCGGCCGGCCCCCGGGCGCCGGTCGGGTACGCCCCCGGTCCTCGCAGCCGACCCAGGGCCTGTCGTCGGACTCCCGCCTGCCCCACGACGCCCGGCACGCACCCTCGCCGCACCGGACGAAAGCCCAGGTACGACCCAGTACGAGGGCTCCCGCCCGGCACGCCGAGCGCACGCACCGGACGCCGCAGGCCCGCCCTTCGGGCGGCGGCGGGAGTCTGCCGGCAGGCCCCAGGGCCCACGGCGGGCGGATCCGGGTGGACGGCCCGGCCGGGCGGATCGCCGTCGGGTACAGAGACCGACCGGCACATGGTGCCCGGCCGGTAACGGGTGGCGGGTGATCACCACCCGCTCTGGCTCCGTCGGCTGAGCGCGTCGTAAGGTGGCGAGATCGTGGTGGCGGGCACCGCGACGGACGTCGCGCTGGCGACGGGGTGGGGCGGTGACCTGCGGTGGCTGACGTGACGGCGGGCGGCATCTGGCCGGGCGCGATGGCCGACCAGACCGCCCCGCGCGAGGTCTCGACCGGCTGGACCGGCAGCATCCCGGCGGTCCAACTGCCCAAACCCGCCGCACCGCAGGTGGTCGGCGGCGGGGCCCGGGGCCGGATCCTGGTGATCGAGGGCGGTTACGGGGCCGGCGGCCGCAGGCCCTGGGGGCGCGGTGCGGGCTCGCAGGCCCAGGTGCTCTCCGCGATGCTGGCCGGTGTCGCGCCGGGGACGCTGCTGGCCGCCGAGTCGGTCGACGCCGTGCACCTGCCGGGCGCCACCGACCCGCAGAGCGTGCTGGCGCACCTGCGCGCCGCCGCACTGCACCCGGGCCCGCTGCTGCTCCACCTCGGCGGCCACCTGGTCACCGACCGGCGCGGCGAGCACCTCTACCTGACGCTGCGTGACTCCAAGCCCGCCACCGTCCGGCAGGACGGCCTGCCGTGGCAGGCGCTGGCCGCCGAGCTCCAGCACCGGGGCGACCTGCCCACCCTGGTGATCGCCGACCTGAGCGCCGACCAGGCCGCCTGGCCGCTGGTGCAGAGCGCGATCTCCCCGCTCGCGGACGGCATCCCGCTGTGGGCCGTGGTCAGCCCCGACCCCGAGCAGATCGGCACCTTCTCCCGCGCGCTGATCGAGGTGCTGCACCGGGGCCGTCCCGGCGGCCCGGCGCTGCTCGCGCCCGAGCTGCTCCGCGACCAGGTGCACTCGGTGGTCCGGAACGACTCGATCATCCTGCACTCGCACCCCACCGAGCGGCCGTTCTTCCGCAACACCTCGCGGCAGGTCAACGAGGCGCTGCCGGGCGCCGCGTCCGGGCCGCGCCCGGCCGCCGTCCAGGTGCCGCCGAAGGGCCAGCAGCCCCGGCCGCCCAAGCCCCGCCCGGGCACCCCCGACCTCCCGCCGACCAAGCCGGCCGGGGTATCGCTGCGCAAGCCCGGGGTGCCGCCCACGCCCCGCCGGGTCGGGCCGCCGGTCTCGCTGCTGAAGGCGGGTCAGCACCCCGCCCCCGCCGCACCCCTGGTCAGCCTGGACAAGCGGCCGGCCCCGGTCTCCTTCGACAAGCCGACCCCGACCCCGGCTCCCACCCCGGCCGCCGACCCGGCCCCGGTCGACTACCGGGAGGCGATCGGCCGGATCGTCCGCTGCGCGGAGGCGGGCGAGCACGACACGGCCGCCGAACTCGCGCTCGACCTGGAGCGGTCCGCCGTCGCCGCGCACGGCCCGGTGGCCGTCGAGGTGCTCCAGGTCCGCCAGGTCCGCGCCCACATCGCCCGGCTGGCCGGCCGGCTGGCCCAGGCCGCCGAGGTCTACCGCGAGGTGGCCTTCAGCCTGCTCCGGTCCCGGGGCGCCGACGACCCCGAGACCCAGCAGGCCGCCACCAACGCGGAAGCCTGCTGGCGCGCCGTCGCCGACCGCACCGAGGCGATCCGGATGGCTCCCGAGATCATCGAGCTCCGCGCCCACCTCCCCGGCCCCGACGGGCGCAAACTCCGGGCCGCCGAACGCCACCTGAAGCAACTCGCCGCCGCCGTCCAGTAGCAGGGCACGGAAAACGCCGGGCAGGAGTAATCCCGCCCGGCGTCTCCGGAAGCAGCGTCAGCGGGCGCCGCCGTTGACGTAGAGGGTCTGGCCGCTGACGTAGGAGGCGTCGTCGCTGACCAGGAAGGCGACCACGGAGGCGATCTCCTCGGGCTGGCCGACCCGGCGGAGCGGGGTGCGTTCGGCGACCTGGGCCTGGTGGTCCTCGGCGGTGGCGCCGACGCGTTCGGCGGTGGCGGCGGTCATCGAGGTGGCGATGTAGCCGGGGGCGACCGCGTTGACGTTGACGTTGTACGGGCCGAGCTCGATCGCCAGGGTGGCGGTCAGGCCCTGGATGCCGGCCTTGGCGGCGGCGTAGTTGGCCTGGCCCCGGTTGCCGAGGGCGGAGCGCGAGCTGAGCGAGACGATCTTGCCGTACTTCTGCTTCACCAGGTACTTCTGCGCCACGTGGCTGCAGTTGTAGGCACTGGTCAGATTGACCGTCAGGACGGCGTCCCAGTCACTCTTGGGCATCTTGAAGAACAGGTTGTCCCGGGTGATCCCGGCGTTGTTCACCAGGATGTGCAGTGCGCCCAACTCCTCGACCACGGCGGCGAACACCGCCTCCACCGCGTCGTAGTCGGCCACGTCGCAGCCGTACGCCCGCGCGCTGCCGCCCTTGGCGGTGATCGCGTCCACGGTGCCCTGCGCGCGCTCGGCGGTCAGGTCCACCACCGCGACGGTGGCGCCCTCCTCGGCGAGCCGCAGCGCGGTGGCCGCGCCGATGCCCTGCGCCGCACCGGTGACGACGGCGACCTTGCCTGCGAAACGAGTCACGACAGCTCCCTAGACGTTCTCGACGAGTACCGCGGTGCCCTGCCCGACACCGACACACATGGTGGCCAGCCCGCGCCGGGCGCCGGTACGGCGCATCCGGTGCAGCAGGGTGGTGAGGATCCGGGCGCCCGAGCCGCCCAGCGGGTGGCCGAGGGCGATCGCGCCCCCGGACGGGTTGACCAGCTCCGGGTCGAAGCCCAACTCCCGGACGCAGGCGAGCGCCTGGGCCGCGAAAGCCTCGTTGAACTCGGCCTCCTCGACGTCCTCGACCGACCAGCCGGTGCGGGCCAGCACCTTCCGGGTGGCGGGGACCGGGCCGATGCCCATCACGTCCGGGTGCACCCCGGCCGAGGCCCCGGCCACGTAGCGGCCGAGCGGCTCCAGGCCCAGCTCGTGCAGGACCTCCTCGCTCACCAGCAGCAGCCCGGCCGCGCCGTCGTTCATCGGCGAGGCGTTGCCCGCCGTCACGGTGCCGCCGGCCCGGAAGACCGGCTTGAGGGCGGCCAGGCGCTCCAGCGTGCTGTCCTCCCGGATGCCCTCGTCCTGATCGACCGTCACACCGTCGGCGCGCAGCACGGGGAGCAGTTCGGCGTCGAAGTGCCCGTTCTTCCGTGCGGCGGCGGCCCGTTGGTGGCTGCGCAGCGCGAACTCGTCCTGGTCCGCGCGGCCCACCCCGTACCGGGCGGCCACCTCCTCGGCGGTCTCGCCCATGCTCAGCACGCCGTGCAGCTCACGCATCCGGGGGTTGGTGAGCCGCCAGCCGAGCCGGGTGTCGAAGGTCTCCAGCTTGTGCGGCAGCGCCTCGTCGGGGCGCGGCAGCACGAACGGGGCGCGGCTCATCGCCTCGCAGCCGCCCGCCAGCACGATCTCCGCCTCGCCGGAGCCGATCGCCCGGGCGGCGGTGGTGACGGCCTCCAGGCCGGAGGCGCACAGCCGGTTCACGGTGGCGCCGGGGACGGTCTCCGGCAGACCGGCCAGCAGCACGGCCATCCGGGCCGCGTTCCGGTTGTCCTCACCGGCCTGGTTGGCGGCGCCCCAGTAGACGTCGTCGATCCGGGCCGGGTCCAACTGCGGTACGGAGTCGAGCAGTCCGCGCAGCACGGCGGCCGACAGGTCGTCCGGGCGGACGGCCGAGAGGGCGCCGCGCAGCCGCCCGATCGGGGTGCGGCGGGCGGCGGCGAAGTAGACAGGGCGCACGTCGTTGGGCTCCTCAACCACGGGGGGATTAGAAGGCGTTGACGCCGGTCAGCGCACGCCCGACGAGCAGTTTGTGGATCTGGCTGGTGCCTTCGTACAGGGTCATCACCCGGGCGTCGCGCAGGTACTTGCCGACCGGGTACTCGTCGATGAAGCCGTACCCGCCGAAGACCTGGAGCGCGTTGTTGGCGGCCCGGACGGCGGCCTCGCTGGCGAACAGCTTGGCCACCGAGGACTCGGTGGCGAACGGCAGACCGCGCTCGATGTGGTCGGCCACCCGCCAGGTGAGCAGCCGGGCGGCGTCCAGCTCGACCGAGATGTCGGAGATCAGCTCCTGCACCAACTGGTAGGAGGCGATCGGCTTCCCGAACTGCTCGCGCTCCTTGGCGTAGCCGACGGCGGCGTCCAGGCAGGCCTGGGCGATGCCGACGCAGCCGGCCGCGACCGACATCCGGCCCTTGGCCAGAGCGGCCATCGCGACCGTGAAGCCCTTGCCCTCGGCGCCGAGCCGGGCGCTGTCCGGCACCCGGACTGCGTCGAAGGTCAGCTCGGCGGTGGCCTGGCCGCGCAGGCCCAACTTGCCGTGGATCTCCCGGCGTTCGAAGCCCGGGGTGGCGGTCGGGACCAGGAAGGCGGTGATCCCCCGGTGGCCCTGCCGCTCCGGGTCGCTGCCGCCGGTGCGGGCGAAGACCAGCGCGACCTCGGCCCAGGTGCCGTTGGTGATGAAGGTCTTGGCGCCGGTGATCAGCCAGTCGTCGCCGTCCCGGACCGCCCGGGTGGTCAGGTTGGCGGCGTCCGAACCGGTGCCGGGCTCGGTCAGTGCGAAGCAGCCGAGCGCCTCGCCGGAGGTCAGCCGGGGCAGCCAGTGCCGCTTCTGCTGCTCGGTGCCGTAGCTGTTGACCGACTTGGCAACGAGGCCGAGCGAGACCGAGACGATCCCGCGCACCGAGGAGTCGCCCCGGCCGAGCTCCTCCAGCACCAGGCAGTACGCCAGGTGGTCGCCGCCGCTGCCGCCGTACTCCTCCGGGATGGTCAGGCCGAGGAAGCCAACCTCGCCGAGCCTGCCGATGATCGCCCGGTCCACCGACTCGGCGCGGTCCCAGTCGGCGGCGAACGGCACGATCTCGCGGTCGGTGAAGTCGGCGGCGAGCTGCCTGACCGCGACCTGCTCCTCGGAGAGCTCCAGGTTCATGGCGTCCTCGGTGGGTAGGCTGGCACCGGCTAAAACTAGCGGTGCAAGTTTTGTCCGACTCTAGCCCGCCGTCGCGGGGCTGGGAAGAGCCGCCTGCGAGAATGCCCGGAACCCCACCCGACCGGAGGAAGCGACCATGGCCCGTCCGCGCACCCCGCTGCTCAGCCGCGAGCGGATCGTCGCGGCCGCCCTCGCCCTGGTGGACGCGGAGGGGCTGGCCGCGCTCTCCACCCGCCGGCTGGCCACCGAGCTCTCGGTCAGCGGCCCCTCGCTGTACAACCACTTCGCCACCAAGGACGAGCTGCTCGACGCCGTGGTGGACAGCGTGATGGGGGAGGTCGACCTGTCGATGTTCCGGCCGCCGGCGCCCTGGCGCACCGCGCTGCGCGACTGGGCCCGCTCCTACCGGGCGGCGCTGGCCGCCCACCCCGCGATCGTCCCGGTGCTGGCCCAGGGCCCGGGCCGGCGGCCGAACGCCCTGCGGCTGGCCGACGCGGTCTTCGGCTGCCTGGTCGCGGCGGGCTGGCCACGTGGCCAGGCCACCCGGATCGGCGCCCTGATGCGGTACTTCGTCACCGGCTCGGCCCTCGGCTCGTTCGCGGCCGGCTTCCCCGAGGACGCCGCGCTGTACACCGAGGAGTACCCGCACCTCGGCGAGGCGCACAAACTGGCCGAGCACCGGCGGCGGATCGACGAGGGCGCGTTCGAGACCGGCCTGGAGGCGCTGCTCGACGGTCTGGAACTACGCTACGGACGTACCGTCAACTCGACCCGGGGGAACGATCAGTGACCGATGACCAGGACGGCGTGGTCGTCTACTGGCGGCCGATGTGCACCTTCTGCATGAAGCTGCTCACCCAGCTGCGGTTCACCGACCTGCCCTACCGCAAGGTCAACATCTGGCGCGACCCCGAGGCCGCCGCCTTCGTCCGCTCGGTCGCCGACGGCAACGAGACCGTCCCGACGGTGACGGTGGCCGGGCACCCGATGGTCAACCCCTCGCGGAAGGAACTGCTGGCGGCGGTCCGGGAGCACGCTCCGCACCTGCTGGCCTGACCCGCTCAGCGGCAGGCCAGCGCGGCCCGGATCTCCGACTCCGGGTCGCCCTGGTGGTAGACCCGCTCGGTGGCCTCGATGCCGTCCAGGAACTCCTGGTAGCGGACGGCGTAGCCGAGGTGCATCAGCGGCTCCGCCACCTCCAGCGCCCTGGCCGGGTCGGAGTCGGGGACCTGCTCGCGCCAGGCGTCGATCCAGAGCCGGCGGACGGTCGCCCAGCGCTCCTCGCCGAGGAAGTCCTGCGGGCGCAGGCCGTCGACGGCGGGGTGACCGTAGTAGCTGTCGGAGAAGTCGACGATCACGTTGCGGGTCCCGTCGAACCGCCAGTTGCCCGGGTGGAAGTCACCGTGCACCAGCGTCTCGGGCAGCCCGCAGGACGCCAACTCCTCGATCAGCGCCGGAAGGTCGGCGAGCAGCCGCTCGGCGGCGGCCCGCTCCTCGGCGGTCAGCACGACCCGGGGGAGCAGCGCCGCGAACCGCTCGGGCAGGGTGCCGGGAGTACGGTCCGGGAGTCCGTCGCGCTGCCCGGCCAGCGCGGCCTGGGCGGCCACCAGCCGGGGTACCGCGGTCAGCATGGCGTCCTCGGGCAGGCCCCAGCAGTCCACCCCCGGCAGGTGGCCGAGCAGCAGCCGGCCCTCGGCGGCGGCCAGCACCGGCGGCACCAACTCCGGGTCCACGGAAGCCAGTCGGGTGATCACCTCGGCCTCGGGGACGGCGAAGGCGGGCGTGGTCTTCAGCCAGACCGGCCCGTCGGCGGTCGGCAGCCGGTACAGGCCGGAGAGGTTCCAGCTCTTCACCTGCTCGGCCGGGCCGGCCGCCCGCACCGTTCCGGCCGCCCAGGCCAGCGCGGACCGCAGCCCGGCCGGGGTGGCCCACGGTGCCCGCAGCGGGTCCTCACCCACCGTCAGGGCCGAGTCGGCGAGTTCGACCTCCGGGAACCGCAGTGCCTCGGCGTGGTACGCGACCGAGCCGCCGTACCCGGTGTCGGCACTGTCGTGCGTCAGCAGGCGCAGTACGTGCACCGGGACGTCCAGTCGCCGCGTCAACTCCTCCGCCACCGGGGCGATGTCGTGCCAACGCGGCGTCCCGACCGGGAACGGCCCGATCTCGCCGAGCTGTTCACCCTGGTACGTCACCAACACCGTCACGCTTCGCTCTGTCACCTGCGAAGTTTCGGCCCCGCCGGCCCACCCGGCAACTGATTTAGACCCACCGGCAATTGGTGGGCGGATGAACGACCCACGCACCCCGGCGCCGCCCACCAAGTGCCGGAGGGTCTTGCCTACTCGTACTCGGTGCCGCCCTTGCGGGTCAGGTACGCGCCGCTGACCACCTTGGCGATCGCCCGGCCACCGGTCACCGGGCTGTATCGCTCGACCACCGGCCGGACCACGACGCCCTCCCGGATGTGCAACTCCCGCCCGGAGAAGGTCTCCCGGCCGTCGGCCAGCGCCAGCACGGTGTCCGGGTCGAACGGGCCGCTCCACAGCTGCGGCACCAACGGCAGCTTCCCGGCGAGCAGTTCGGTGGCGTCCAGCCAGTGCAGCTCACCGTCGATGACGGCCGAGACGTCGAAGGCCGCGTACCCGGGCAGCTCGGTGCGCCCGGACTCCCCGTAGCTGAGGTCCTGCACCCCGACGCCGAACACCTCGCCGAAGATGCCGATCCGGCTGGCGCCGAGCCGCTCCGCCAGCTCGGCGGCCACCGCCGGGATGCCGTGCGCGCGGACGCTGCGCCAGTACAGGTTGAGGTCGTCCTCACGGAGCGCCAGCCGCTGCGCGCCGATCCCCTTCGAGGAGACCTGGACGGCGCCGGAGCCGGCGTGGAACGTGACCAGGCAGCAACTGCCGTGCAGCTTCTCGGAGACCACCACCGGCTCGCCCGGCTCGAAGACGTCCGGGAAGCGCTTGAGGTTCTCGATGTCCACCCAGGGCAGCAGCTCGGGCGCCGACTCGACCTCACCGCTCATGCCGACCGGGATCGGCGGCACCCACTTGGTGATGCCGAGCAGCCCGGCGAAGTCCGCCCCCTCGGCGACGGCCTCGGCGAGGTCGGTGCCGGCCAGCGCGGCGGGGCGGCAGACGATGCCCTGGGAGAGCTCACCGCGCAGCCGGACCGCCTTGACCCGGTCGCGGGCGCCGCCCGCGAGCTTCCCGGTCAGGCCCAGCTCCTCGATCAGCGCGGGCGGCAGCACCGCCTGTTCGGGGATGTAGACCGCCAGTTCCCCGGTCCGGTACGCGCCCTTGGCGACCACCGCACGGTAGAGGCTGACCTGGGCCAGCTCCAGTGCGTCGGCATTCGGGTGCTTCAGGATGGTCAGCCGCTCGGCCGTGACTCGCAATGTCGACATGGTGATTCCTCCCCGGATGGTGAACGGGGATCACTCTCGCCGTTGCGGACCGCCGCACGCGACAGGTTTTCGGGGGCCGGCGGATGCCGGCCCCCGAAGACCGACGACGGATCGGTCAGGCGCGCCCGGCCGCCCGTTGGGTGCGGCGGGACAGCGAGTCGATGACCACGGCGGCCAGCAGGACCGCACCGGTGATCATGAACTGGATGGCGTTGCTGAGGCCCTGGATGTTCATCCCGGACTGGATCGAGCCGATCACCAGCGCACCGAGCAGGGCCGACCAGGTGTTGCCGCGTCCGCCGAAGAGGCTGGTGCCCCCGATGACGGCGGCCGCGATCGAGTTCATCAGCAGGTTGCCGCCACCGGAGGTCTGGCTGGCGGACTGGATCTGGGCCGACAGGAACAGACCGCCGACCGCCGCCATGGTGGAGGCCACCATGAAGACCGAGATCCGGATCCAGGAGATGTTGATACCGGCCCGGCGGGCACCCTCGATGTTCCCGCCGAGGGCGAAGATCTGCCGCCCGTAGCCGGTCCGGCGGAGCACGAAGTCGAGCACCACGATGAAGAGCAGGAAGATCAGCAGGGCCAGCGGCAGGCCCTTGTACTGGTTCAGGGTGTACGCCACCAGGAAGGCGAGCACGGCCAGCACGCCGGTGCGGAGGGCGATGTCGCCCGGCGGCCGGTACGGCACCCCGGCCCGGCGCCGCCGCGAGGTGTCGATCAGGGCGGCGGCGAGGAAGAGCAGTACAGCCGCCGCCGCCAGGCCGTACGCCGCGATGGCCTGGCCGTAGATGGTGGTGTAGAGCCGGGAGACGATGTCGTGGCCGGACAGGTTGACGGTGCCGTTGGCGCCGAGGATCTGCAGCATCAGGCCGTTCCAGGCCAGGTTGCCGGCCAGCGTGACCACGAACGCGGGGACGCCGATCTTGGCGAAGAAGAAGCCGTGCACCAGGCCGACCACGGTGCCGCCGACCACGGCGGCGAGCAGGGCCACCCACTCGTTGACGCCGTGCGTCACGTTCATCACGGCGAAGATCGCGGCGCACAGGCCGCTGACCGAACCGACCGACAGGTCGATCTCGCCGAGCAGCAGCACGAAGACCACGCCGATCGCGATCATGCCGGTGCCGACGATCTGCTGCGAGAGGTTGGAGAGGTTCTGCGCCGACAGGAAGCTGCTGTTCAGGCTGCCGAAGACGGCCCAGATGACCACCAGGGCCAGCACCACCGGCAGCGAGCCCAGCTCGCCGCTGCTGATCCGGCGCCGGAACTCGCCCAGGTAGCCCTTCACGCCCTCCTGACGGACGATCAGGCGTGGGTCGACGGCCGGGATCGCCTGGGCCGCGACCGGGACCGGGGCGTTGACCCCGTCCTTGGACATCGCGTCCTCGGGCAGCGGGTTCCGTCGGGAGCCGTTCCCCGGCTCGGGGGTGTTGGTGCCGTCCGCGCTCATTCCTCGCCCTCCGTGCCACGGGCCCGACGGCGGGTCACAGCATTGTCCGTGGCGCCGGTGATGGCCGAGATGATCTCTTCCTGACTGGTACTCCGGCGGTCGAAGAAGCCGTTGTTCCGGCCCAGCCGGAGCACCGCGATCCGGTCCGCCACCGCCATCACGTCCGCCATGTTGTGGCTGATCAGGATGACGCCGAGGCCCTGGTCGCGGAGCCGCTCGACCAGGTCCAGGACCTGGGCGGTCTGTTCCACGCCCAGGGCGGCGGTGGGCTCGTCCAGGATGACGATCTTGGGCGAGCCGATCAGCGAGCGGGCGATCGCGACCACCTGGCGCTGACCGCCGGAGAGCGAGGCGATCGGGATCCGCACGCTGGGGATCCGGATGGAGAGGGTGTCCAGCAGGGTCCTGGACCGCTGCTCCATCCGGACCTCGTCCAGCACGCCGAACCGCTTGAGCTCGCGGCCGAGGAACAGGTTGCCGACCACGTCCAGGTTGTCGCACAGCGCGAGGTCCTGGTAGACCGTGGCGACGCCCAACTGCTGGGCGTCCTGCGGGCGGTGGACGGCCACCGGCCTGCCCTCCCACTCGATGACGCCCTCGTCCGGCTGGTTGACCCCGGCCACCGCCTTGACCAGGGTCGACTTGCCGGCGCCGTTGTCGCCGACCAGGGCGACCACCTCGCCCGCGTTGACCTCCAACTCGATGTCGGTGAGCGCCTGGACGGCACCGAACCGCTTGGAGACCCCGCGCAGTGCGAGCACGGGCGAACCTGTCACAACAACCAACTCCCTTGCCCCGTACCGGATTCGACCTGAGTGACCGGTGCGGCTACTGGAGCCCGGCCGCGGTGCACGCGGCGGCGTAGTCGGGCGTGCAGATCTGGGCCACGGTGTAGAGGCCGTCGGCCACCACGGTGGTCTTGACGTTCTCCTTGGTCAGCACCACCGGCGTGATCAGGTTCGACGCCACCTCGGTGCCGCTGCCGTTGGTGGCCTTGGTCGGGGTGAGCGACGGCTCCAGGCTCTTGCCCTGGGCGAACTGCACGGCCATGGTGGCGGCCGCGTCCGTCTCCGGCTTGAACGGCTTGTAGATCGACATGGTCTGGGTGCCCGCCAGGATCCGCTGCACCGCGTCCAGTTGGGCGTCCTGCCCGGTCAGCGGGACGCTCAGGCCGGCCGCCTTGAGGGCGGTGGCGATACCGGCGGCCATGCCGTCGTTGGCGGAGTAGACACCGACCACGTTCGGGGCGCCGAGCGCGGTGATCGCGGCGGCGGCCTCCTGGTTGGCGTTGTTCGGGTCCCAGTTGGGCGTGTCGTACTCCTTGCCGATGGTCAGCTTCCCGTCCATCGCGCTGTGCGCGCCCGCCTTGAACTGGGCGGCGTTCGGGTCGGTCGGCGAGCCGTTGATCATGATGATCTTGCCGCTGGACGCCTTCGGGCCGACCGCCGCGACCAGCGCCTGGCCCTGGAGCTGGCCGACCTTGTTGTTGTCGAAGGACACGTACGCGTCCACCGGGCCCTGGGCCAGCCGGTCGTAGGCGATCACCTTGACGCCGGCGTCGTGCGCCTTCTGCACCGAGGACTGGATCGCCTTGGCGTCCACCGCGTCCAGGATGAGCACCTTGTCGCCCTTGGTCAGCGCCGTGTCCACCTGGGTCTGCTGGGTCGCCGCGTTCTCGTTCGCGTTGTAGTAGTCGATCTGGGCGTCCGGTGCCAGCGACTTGATCTTGGCTTCGATCAGGGGCCGGTCGAACTGCTCGTACCGGGTGGTCTTGGTCTCCGGCAGCAGCAGGCCGATCTTGACCGGCCCGGCCGCCGCCCCCGACGAGCTCGTCGAGCCCGTGGACTGTTTGGCGCTGCCACAGGCGGCCAAGCCGAGGCCGAGGGACACTGCGGTGGCCGTTACCACGATGCGACGAAGGCCGAGTTTCATAGGAAATGCCTCTCCGTTCGAGCTCACCCCCGCCTCCGAGTCTGGGAAGCCGAGCCGCTCGCCGCGAACGGAACTGCGCCGTACGGGCAGCCGGACACCCCACTCGGCGGACGGTCCGCCGGGTGACCGGGTGTCAGGGCCCGCTGCTCAGCGCGGCAGGAAGGCCGGTCGGAGGTCCGGTTCCACCGGGTCGTAGTAGCGGTGGTAGACCGGGGTGAGGCCGCCGGAGACCGGCGGCACGATCCAGCTCCAGTCGGTGGGGGTGCGGCGGCCCAGCCGCTCCTCCTGGGCGATGTGCTTGAGGAAGCGCTCGGACTCGGTGTGGTGGTCGGCCATCGTCACGCCCGCCTCCTGGAACGAGTGCAGGACGGCGATGTTGAGCTCCACCAGGGCGCGGTCCCGCCACAGCGTGCGGTCCGAGGAGGTGTCGAGGCCCAGCCGGGCCGCCAGCACCGGGAGCTGGTCGTAGCGGTCGGCGTCGGCCAGGTTCCGGGCACCGATCTCGGTGCCCATGTACCAGCCGTTGAACGGGGCGGACGGGTACCGGACGCCGCCGATCTCCAGCGCCATGTCGCTGATCGCGGGCACCGCGTACCAGCGCAGCCCGAGCTCCGCGAACCACGCGTGCTCGGGGTGCCGCAGCGGCACCTCCAGCACCGCGTCCTCCGGCACCTCGTACCACTGCGGCTCGTCCTGCTCCCGCCGACGGACCATCAGCGGCAGCACCTCGAACCGCTCCTCGCCGCCCTTCCAGCCCAGCTCCCTGGCCTGGGCGGCCAGGGCGGCCCCGGCCGGGTCGCCGACGCCGGAGGGGTGGCCGGCGTAGCGGACCAGCTGCTGGTTGACGATCCGCGGCGCGGGCCGGTCCGGGCGGTCGGGGGCGAAGACGGTGATCACCGGGCGGATCCGGCCGCCGTTGGTGGCCGTGCGCAGGTGCTCGAAGCACTGCTCGGCGATCGCGTCGGGGGAGTCGAGGTGGCGCCGGTCGCGGACCACCAGGCTGCGCCAGTAGAGCCGGCCGATGCAGCGGGCGGAGTTCCGCCAGGCCACCCGGGCGCCGAAGACCAGTTCCTCGGCGGTGTGCTGGTAGCTGCCGGTGCGGTCGATCTCGGCGAGCACCTGACGGATCCTCGGCGCCGGATCACCCGCGCCGGCCCGCTCCTGGTGGAACTGCCGGACGAAGGCGACCGCCTGCCCGGCCGTTGAGGCGTCGGACGGCCCGGACGGCGGCTCGGGCACCGCCGGGGCGCCACCGTACGGGCAGCGCGGGGCGGCCGGACCGGTCGAGGCGGTGACGAGCCGGGCGGACTTGCGGGTGCGGAGCCGACTGAAGATCAAGGACACATCCCTCCCACCGACATGGGTACCGGAGGTGACGTGCCGGGCGCGCGGAGTGCGGCAATCCCACCTCCTCCGGTGTGATCAGCCGCTAAGGTGCGCGCGGAGCCGGGCCCCGCGCCGGAGCACGGGGCCCGGGAGCGCTACCGGGTCGCCAGCGAGAGCCCGAACCGGCCCGCCCGGTCCGTCCACCAGGCCGACAGCTCCAGCCCGGCCGCGCCCAGTTCGGCCGCCACCCGCTCGCGGCGGAACTTGGCCGAGATCTCGGTCCGCAGCTCCTCGCCGCGCTCGAAGTGCACCGGCAGGTCGAGGTCGTGGATCTTGACGGTCTGGGCCACCCGTGAGCGCAGCCGCATCTCGATCCACTCGTTCTCGGCGTCCCAGAGCGCCACGTGGTCGAAGAGCTCGGGGTCGAAGTCGCCGCCCAGCTCCCGGTTCAGCACGTCGAGCAGGTTCTTGTTGAAGGCCGCGGTCACCCCGGCCGCGTCGTCGTAGGCCGCCACCAGGGTGTCCGGGTCCTTGACCAGGTCGGTGCCGAGCAGCAGCGCGTCGCCCGGCTCCATCGCCTCCCGCAGCTCGCGCAGGAAGACCGCGCGCTCCTCGGGCAGCAGGTTGCCCAGCGTGCCGCCGAGGAAGACCACCAGGCGGGGGCCCTGACCGGGCGGCAGGCCCAGCCGCTGGGTGAAGTCGGAGACCACCGCGTGCGTGGTGAGCGTCGGGTAGTCGGCGGTGAGCGCCTCCGCGGCGGCCGCCAGCGCGCTCTCACTGACGTCCACCGGGACGTAGGTCCGCAGGGTGCCCAGGTCGCGCAGCGCGTCCAGCAGCAGCCGGGTCTTCTCCGAGGAGCCCGAGCCCAGTTCGACCAGGGTGCGGGCGCCGGTGGCGGCCGCGATCTCGGCGGCCCGGTCGGTCAGGATCTCCCGCTCGGCCCGGGTCGGGTAGTACTCCGGCAGCCGGGTGATCTCCTCGAACAGCTCGCTGCCCCGGGCGTCGTAGAACCACTTCGGCGGCAGCGACTTCGGACTCGCGGTCAGACCGCTGCGCACGTCGTGCCGTAGCGCGTGGCTGAAGTGGTCGGCGGCCAGCAGACGGGTCAGCTCGTAGGTCTTCACAGCAGTGTTCCCTTGCTCGGTCGGTCAGGTGAGGGAGGAGACGGTGACGCCACGGAGATCGGCGAGCAGCACGGAGCGGTCCGGCAGGTGCTGCCAGTCCGGCAGGTCGTCCGAGGGCTCGGAGGCGACCAGTAGCGAGCCGGGCCCGGTGCGGTAGCAGAGGGTGTCGCCCCAGCTGGTGGCGGCGATCGAAGTGCCGTCGGTGAGCAGCAGGTTGAGCCGCCCCTCGGTGTGCTTGGCGGCCTCGTGCACGGTCGCGGTCAGCGCCTCGTCCGGCCCGGCGCCGTCCCGCAGGTGGTGCAGGGCCAGCGCCCAGAGCAGGGCGGAGTCGGTGCGCGCGGTGAGCCGCAGGAGCTCGGCGGGCGGCAGCAGGGCCGCCAGCCCGGCCAGCCCGTCCGGCCAGCCGGGCAGCGCGCCGTTGTGGCTGAACAGCCACCGGTCGGCGGCGAACGGCGCCGCCGCCGCCTCACCCGCCGCGCACCCGGCGGTGGCGGACCGGACGGCGGCCAGCACCGCGCCCGAACGCACCACCCTGGCCAGGTCGGTGAAGCCCTCGTCGGCCCAGATCGGCCCGGCCCGCCGGTACCGGGCCGGGACCGGGTCGCCCTCGGCGTACCAGCCGACGCCGAAGCCGTCCACGTTGACCGTGCCGTACTGCTGCAGCCGGGGCGCCCAGGATTGCCGGTAGAGCCCGGCCGGCGGGGCCACCAGCAGCTCGTTCAGCGTCACCGGGCTTCCCAGGTAGGCGAGATGACGGCACATCAGCCCGCCTCGGCGTCGCGCGCGGTCCGGAAGCCGGCGAAGATCTGCCGCCGGATCGGGTAGTCCCAGTTCCGGAAGGTGCCCCGGCTGGCGACCGGAGCGGCGGCGAAGCAGCCGCCGCGCAGCACCTTGTACTCCGGGCCGAAGAAGACCTCCGAGTACTCCTGGTACGGCCAGGCCCGGAAGCCCGGGTAGGGGGTGAAGTCGCTGGCCGTCCACTCCCACACGTCGCCCATCAACTGCCGTACGCCGTAGGCGGACTCGCCCTCGGGGTAGCTGCCGACCGGTGCGGGCTGCAGGTGGTGCTGGCCCAGGTTGGCCAGCTCGGCGGTGGGCTCCCGGTCCCCCCACGGGTAGCGCCGGGAGCGGTCGGCGGCCGGGTCGTGCCGGGCGGCCTTCTCCCACTCGGCCTCGGTCGGCAGCCGCCGCCCGGCCCAGCGGGCGTAGGCGTCCGCCTCGTACCAACCCACGTGCAGCACCGGCTCGTCCGCCGGGACCGGCTCCAACGCGCCGAACCGGCGGCGCAGCCACTCGCTCCCGTCCCGCTGCCAGTACAGCGGCGCGAACAGCCCGGCCTGCTGCCGGTGCGCCCAGCCCTCGGCCGTCCACCAGCGCGGGTCGTCGTAGCCGCCGTCGGCGATGAACCGCTGGTACGCGCCGTTGCTCACCGGGGTGGTGTCCAGGTGGAAGGCGGGCACCTCGACCCGGTGGGCCGGGCGCTCGTTGTCCAGCGACCACGGCTCGGTGTCGGTGCCCATGGTGAACGGGCCGGCCGGGACCAGCACCTCGGCGGGCAGCGGCCCGGTCGCGGTGACCGGTGGCGGCGGGGCGGTGAGCGCGCCCTGCCCCTTGCGGAGCTGATGGGTGATCAGCATGGTCTCGTCGTGCTGCTGCTCGTGCTGGACGATCATGCCGAAGGCGAACCCGTCCCGCAGCAGCGGCACCTCACCGTCCAGCGGGGTGGCGGCGAGCAGGTCGAGCACCCGACCGCGCACCTCGTGGGCGTACGCCCGGGCCTCCGCCGGCGGCAGCAGCGGCAGCCTGGGGCGCTCGGCCCTGGGGTGCTCGAAGGCGTCGTAGAGCGGGTCGATCTCCGGCCGCATCGGCTCCCGGCCGCCGACGTTGCGGAGCAGCCAGAGCTCCTCCTGGTTGCCGATGTGGGCGAGGTCCCAGACCAGCGGGGACATCAGCGGGGAGTGCTGGGCGGTCAGGTCGTGGTCGTCCAGCGCGGTCAGCCCGGCGGTGCGCTCGCGGGCGGTGAGCAGCTCGGTGGCGATCCGCTCGCGCACGGTCTCGGTCTCGCGGTGGTCGGTGTTCAGCATGCTGCGGTCTCCAGGGCGTGGGGAAGGGCGCCGGTGCGCAGGGCGTCCAACTGGTCGTCGGCGGGGCAGCGGCCACGGGCCGGGTAGCGCTCGGCGAAGTCGGTCAGCACGGTCCGCAGCCGGGAGCGGCCGCCACGGGCCTGCTCCCGGCGGGCCAGCGCCTGGTCGGCGGCGCCGAAGCAGGCCAGGGTGGCCCGGCGGAGCTGCGGGTCGGTCAGCGCCAGGGTGGCCGCTCGGTGCCACAGCTCGGTGCGCGGCGGGTGACGGTCCCCGTGCGCCGGGGCGCCCAGCGGTTCGAGCGCCTCCGCGGTGGCGTCGGCCGCCACCGGGTCGTCCAGCAGTGCGCCGACCAGGGCCAGCGGCACCTGCCAGCCCTCGCCCGGCTGGGCGTCGATCATGCGCAGTTCGAGGTGCCCGCGCGGCCGGACAGGAGGGAACAGGGTGGTGCGGTGGTAGTCCAGGTCGGCCAGCGTGGGCGGCCGCTCGCCCGCACCGCGCAGCCAGCCGCGGAAGGTCAGCCCGGCCGGGGCGGTCCACGGCAGCCCGTCCGGGCGGCGGACGCACAGCACCTCGGCGTCCAGCACGTACTCGGCCCAGCGCTCGCGCGGGTCACCGGTGAACCGGGGGGCCAGCGTGCGGCTCGGGTCCATCCGGGACCAGACCAGCTGGCGGGTGGACCGGTAGCCGGTGGGCCGGCCGTCCAGCAGCGGCGAGTTGGCGAAGGCGGCCACCAGGACCGGGCCGAGCCGGTGGGCCAGCTCCCAGCGCCGGGCGAACTCGTGCGTCCCGGCGCCGGTGCCCGCGTCCACGCAGACCTGGGCGGAGGCGGTGCCGGTCATCATCACCCGGCCCCAGGGGCCGACCCGGTCGAAGTGCTGCTCCATCGCCAGGTAGCGGGGGTGGTCGAGCCGCATCAGGCGCTCGCGGCCGAGCGGGTCGGTGCCGCTGCCGGTGAGCCGGAGCCGGTGGGCGGCGAGGGCGGCTCGGAGGGTGGCCTGATCCCGCAGCATGGTGTCTGCACACTCTTCGGGGTCGGCGGCGGGCGGGGAGCTGAGCTCTACCTGTCCGCCCGGTTCGTAGGTGAGACCGGTGCCCGAGGGAAGCAGCGGGGCGGGGTCACCCGGGTCCTGATGGGTGGGGAGTGCGGAGAGTGCGTCGGCCAGACGCCGCGGGTCAACCGTTAACTCCGGACAGTCGCCGTCGTGGACGAACCACTCGGCTTCCACCCCGATCAACCGGGGAGGTCCGATCTTGAAACAGATGCCCGCCAGATGGCTCAGCGCGGCGGACTCGGTCAGCGGCAGCGGTGTCTCCACCGCCTGCTGTTGGGGCGCGGACTGCGCGGGCGCCGGGTTGGGGCGTAGGGGTATCACCGGACTCACCATTCCTTGGTCAGTGATTCGAGGCCCGGGGTTCCTGCTCAGTCTGCAATGGAACAAACCTCGGCGCCGAACAGAACACGCCAAACCGGGGACCGATCCGGTCAATCGCCGATCACCGGCCGATCGTGACGGAGCGTGTCAAGGCCGGAACCGGACGGCCGGGCCCGGGCCGTCCGGCGGCTTGGCGGAACCGCCGACCGGGCGGGCGCCCGGCCGCTCCGGGGCTGTGTCAGTGGACCACCCGTCAGGGGTTTCACCCCGCGCCGCCGGCGCATAGGCTGCGGGTTGATCAAGGGGTCGAGGGAGCCATGAGCACGGACGAACGGAACGGTGAAGAGGTCACCCTCTTCGTGGCCCGCCGGGTCGACCCCGGGCACGAGGAGCAGTTCGAGAGCTGGGCGGAGGCCATCCTGCGGGCCGCCGCCGACCACCCCGGCAATCTGGGCACCGGCCTGCTCCGCCCGGCCGGACCGGCCGACCCGTGGCACCTGCTGCTGTCGTTCCAGGACGCCGAATCGTTCCGCGCCTGGCAGGAGTCGCCCGCCCGGGCCGCCTGCTTCGCCAAGGCCGACGGCCACCACGTCGAGGTGGCCCGGCGCGAACTGCTCGGCATGGAGGGCTGGTTCGCCACCACCCCGGCCGGCGCCCGACGCACCCCGGCCCCGCGCTGGAAGATGGCGATCGCCTCCACCCTGGCGATCGCCCCGCTCACCACCACCGCCAACTTCTACCTCACCCCGCACCTGGCCACCCTCCCGGTGCTGGCCCGCTCGCTGATCCTGGCCCCGGTGATCAGTTCGCTGATGACCTACCTCGCCCTCCCGGTCGCCACCCGGGTGCTGCGCCGCTGGCTGTTCCCGGGCTGACCGGTGCCGGGCGGTGCTACGGGGCGAACCCTGCCGTGCCCGGCACTAGGACCTGCCGGGGAGGATCATCCACTTCTCCGGGTCCGCCAGCGGCTCGAAGCCGACCCGGGCGTAGACCTGGTGGGCGTCGCCGGTGGCGAGCAGGATGCGGCGCAGCCCGTACGGTGCGAGGTGGTCCCGGACGGCGCCGGCCAGGGCGGTGCCGAGCCCACGGCCCCGGGCGGTGGGTGCGACGTAGACGTCGCAGAGCCAGGCGAAGTCGGCCAGGTCGGTGATCACCCGGGCGTAGCCGAGCTGGGCGCCGGTGGCGGAGTCGTACGCCCCGAAGTTGAGCGACCCGGCGATCGCGCGGTCCTGCTTCTCCCGGGTGCGGCCGAGCGCCCAGTAGGCGTCCTCGGACAGCCACCGGTGGATCAGGGCGGCGTCCAGCCGGGCCGGGTCGGTGGAGATCTCGAAGCCGTCCGGCCGCAGCGGGGCCCGGAGCAGCTCCAGCCGGCGCCCGGGGTCGCGGGGGTGCGGCCGGTGCTCGCCGGTGGGGCGGAACCCGGCGCGCAGGTAGAGGCTCCGGGCGGGGGCGTTGCCCTCACCCACCGTCAGGGAGACCGTCGCCGCCCCTTCGGACCTGGCCCGGTCGAGCACGGCGGCCACCAGGGCGTCGCCGACCCCGCGTCCGCGCTGCGCCGGGTCGACCCACATCGCGTCGAGCCGGTGCCCGGCCGGGTCCGCCAGGGACGAGGCGAGGCCGACCGGGTGCGCGTCGTCCCAGGCGATGAACCAGCCGCCGGACGCGATCCGCCGCTGCCAGAACTCGGCCGGCTGGTCCTGCTCGCGTTCGAGCGTCGAGCCGAACGCCTCCGGATCCTGCGCCAGCGCGCGCAGGCGCACCGTCCGCAGGGTCTGCCAGTCCTGGTCCGTCACCGTTCCCACTGTCACCATGCGCCCCATGGTGCCCGGTCGGCACCGTCCCGGACCAGCGGTATTTTCCGGCGGCGCAGGAGCCCGACGGCGGGGTCAGCCCGTCAGCCGGCGCTCCAGCGGGGTCCGGAAGCGTGGGGTGACCCGGGCCGGGCCGAGCCAGCCCGCGAGCCGGTCGGCCTCGGCGTCGACCGCCGCGACGGCTTCGCGGGGGAGCGGTTCGAGGGCCTCCCAGCGGAGACCGCCGTCGGCATGCTGGGCCCAGCCGCCGACCACCCGGCCGTTCCACCAGACGGTCGGGCCGATGTTCCCGGAGCGGTCGATCAGGTCGGCCCGGTGGGGGACCGGCAGGTACCAGTCGCGCTGCTGCCAGCCCATCGGGGCGGAGTCGAGCGAGGGGAGCAGGGCGGCCCACGGGGCGGGCTCCGGCAGCGGGTCGAGGTCGTCCGGGAGGGCGTGGCCCTCGCCGCAGTCGAGGTCGACCGGCACCGCGCCGCAGGCGGCCAGCGCCGCCCTGACCTCGCGGACGCCCCAGCCCGTCCACCAGCGGACGTCCTCGGTGGTGGCGGGGCCGAAGGCGGCCAGCCAACGGCGGGTCAGCTCCGCCTGCGCCTCGGCCACCGGGACCCCGGGCAGCGCACCCTGGACGGCCCAGCGGTGCTGCCCACTGGTCCAGCCGCCGACCGGGCGGCCCCGGACGATCTCGTTCTCCATCCCGAGCACCCGGAGCAGCCGGACCCCGACGGTCTGCCTGGCCTCGTACGGCTTGCCCACCGCGACCGTGATCGCCTCGCGCAACTCAGGCACCAGCTCGCCGAGTTGGCTGCCGGTGGCCTGGCCGGCCGCGGCCAGGGCGGCCAGCGTGCGGCGCTGCACCCCGGCCAGCCAGTCGGCGTCGAAGCCGCCCTCGGCGGCGAACGCGAGCAGCCCGCGCCGTTCCTTCTCGGCCACCTTGCGGGTGGTGGAGGCGTACAGCACCGGGGCCAGACCGGTCGGCACGACGAACAGGGTGTGCCGCATGCCGTGCATCCGCACCAAGGTCCGGTCCTGGTACAACGCCCGTTCCAGATCGGCCGGTTCGGGCCGGGTCAGCCGGGCGGCGGTGGACAGGAAGACGGACGCGGGGTCGGTCGCGTGCAGGGCCACCAACGCCTCGGCGACCTGCTCCGCGGAGGCGGCCCGGTGGGCGGGGGCGAGGAGTTGACGGGCCGCCAGCCGGGCGCGGCGCTGCCGGTCGTCGATCCTGGGACGGGCGGTCATCGGGCGGCCTCCGAGCTGGGTGGGACTCCGAGGCTCTCACGGGACACCGTCAACTCCGGTTCGGGAGCGCTCCCATGGGGAGTGCCGTGTTCACTTGCTGAAGTCGGTCAGAAGGCTTGACGCCTCCGCACCTTCATGGGTTGATATGCCGTGAGCTCAGGGGCCGCCCTGAGATGCGGGGAGTCGTTCACCCGTCGAGTCGGTCAGGCAGTACCGCCCCCATCCACCGTTCCTCGCAGGGCCAGCCGATTCCGACACGGTGGGAGCGCTCCCACGTTGGGCTCGACTCTCCCGCTCCTCCGCCCCACCGGATCTCCCCCACCCGAAAGGAATCCGCACGTGTCAGGACAGCTCCTCCGCCGCCTCCGAACGGCCGCATTCGCGACCGCGCTCGGCGCGGCGACCCTGCTTCCGATGGCGAGCACCGCGCACGCCGCGACCCCCAAGGTCGACAACCCCTATGTCGGCGCCGGCGTCTACGTGAACCCCGAGTGGTCTGCCAACGCCGCTGCCGAACCGGGTGGTTCGGCCGTCTCCAACCAGCCGACCTACGTCTGGCTGGACCGGATCGCCGCGATCAGCGGCTCGAGCAGCTCGATGGGTCTGCGGGCCCACCTGAACTCCGCCGTCAGCCAGGCCACGGCCGCGGGCAAGCCGTACGTCTTCCAGGTGGTCATCTACGACCTGCCCGGCCGGGACTGCGCCGCGCTGGCCTCCAACGGCGAGCTCGGCCCGACCGAGATCGGCCGCTACAAGACCGAGTTCATCGACCCGATCGCCGCGATCCTGGCCGACCCGGCCTACGCGAACCTGCGGATCGTCACCACGATCGAGCTCGACTCGCTGCCGAACCTGATCACCAACGCGGGCGGCACCGCCACCGCCACCCCGGCCTGTGACGTGATGAAGGCCAACGGCAACTACGTGGCCGGCGTCGGCTACGCGCTGAACAAGTTGGGCGCGATCTCCAACGTCTACAACTACATCGACGCCGGGCACCACGGCTGGCTGGGCTGGGACTCCAACTTCGGCCCCACTGCGAGCCTGCTCTACCAGGCCGCCAACGCCTCCGGCTCCACCGCCGCCAACGTTCACGGCTTCGTGGTGAACACCGCCAACTACTCGACGTTGAAGGAGCCCTACTTCACCATCAACGACACCGTCGGTGGCCAGTCGATCCGGGGCACCTCGAAGTGGGTGGACTGGAACCGCTACGTCGACGAGCTGTCGTACGCCCAGGCGTTCCGGGCCAAGGCGGTCGAGGCCGGCTTCCAGTCGAACGTCGGCATGCTGATCGACACCTCCCGCAACGGCTGGGGCGGCGCCAACCGGCCGACCGGCCCGGGCCCGCAGACCAGCGGTGACGCGTACGTGGACGGTGGCCGCCTCGACCGCCGGTTCCAGACCGGCAACTGGTGCAACCAGTCCGGTGCGGGCCTCGGCGAGCGGCCCACCGCCGCGCCCGAGCCGGGCATCGACGCCTACGTCTGGGTGAAGCCCCCGGGTGAGTCGGACGGCGCCAGCAAGGCGATCGCGAACGACCAGGGCAAGGGCTTCGACCGGATGTGCGACCCGACGTACACCGGCAACCCGCGCAACAACAACAACATGTCCGGCGCGCTGCCGGACTCGCCGCTGGCCGGTACCTGGTTCTCCGCCCAGTTCCGTGAGCTGCTCAAGAACGCCTACCCGCCGGTGGGCGGTGGCACCGGTGACACCGTGGCCCCGTCCGTTCCGGCCGGGCTGGCCGCGAGCGGGGTCACCGCCTCGGGTGCGACGGTGAGTTGGG
>NZ_JBIWML010000001.1:701029-743297 GCF_044766665.1 Kitasatospora sp. NPDC101801 | reverse complement strand
GGCCGCGTCGACCGACAACGTCGGTGTGACGGGGTACCAGGTCTTCCGCAACGGTGTGCAGGTCGGTACCTCGACCACCACCTCGTACGCGGACAGTGGCCTGACCGCCGCGACGGCGTACAGCTACACGGTGAAGGCCCGCGACGCGGCCGGCAACGTCTCGGCGGCCTCCGCCGCGCTGAGCGTCACCACCTCGGCGGGCACCGGTGACACCGTGGCCCCGTCCGTTCCGGCCGGGCTGGCCGCGAGCGGGGTCACCGCCTCGGGTGCGACGGTGAGTTGGGCCGCGTCGACCGACAACGTCGGTGTGACGGGGTACCAGGTCTTCCGCAACGGTGTGCAGGTCGGTACCTCGACCACCACCTCGTACGCGGACAGCGGTCTGACCGCCGCGACGGCGTACAGCTACACGGTGAAGGCCCGCGACGCGGCCGGCAACGTCTCGGCGGCCTCCGCCGCGCTGAGCGTCACCACCCTGGCCGGTGGCGGCGGCGGCAATGCCGGGTGCACCGCGACCTACAAGGTGAGCAGCGACTGGGGCGCCGGCTTCAACGCCGACGTCACGGTGACCAACACCGGCACCGTGGCCACCAAGTCCTGGAAGGTCACCTGGACCTGGGGCGGCAACCAGCAGGTCACCAACCTGTGGAACGGCAGCGTCACCCAGAGCGGTGCGGCGGTCTCGGTCGCCAACGCCGGCTACAACGGCGCGGTCGCGGCCGGTGGCAGCACCGGCTTCGGCTTCGGTGCCACCTACTCGGGCGGCAACGGTGCCCCGACCCTGAGCTGCACCGCCACCAGCTGACGGCGGTTCAGTGAACGGCGGCCGATCCCACGCCGGTGGGGTCGGCCGCTTCGGCGTCGGCCAGGCCGAACGCGGTGTTCACCAGTGCGACGTGAGTGAACGCCTGCGGGGCGTTGCCGAGTTGGCGGCCGGCGGCCGGGTCGTACTCCTCGGCCAGCAGGCCCAGGTCGTTGGCCACCGCCAGTGAGCGCTCGAACAGCTCCCTGGCCTCGGCCCGCCGCCCGGTCAGCGCGAGCGCGTCGGCCAGCCAGAACGAGCAGGCCAGGAAGGCCCCTTCGGAGCCGGGCAGCCCGTCGGTGCCGGGGGCGGCCCGGTAGCGGCGGACGAAGCCGCCCTGGTCCAGCCCGGTCCGGACCGCGTCCACGGTGCGCACCACCCGGGGGTCGTCGGGCGGCAGGAAGCCGGACTTGGCGATGAACAGCGTGGCGGCGTCCAACTCCTCGGCGCCGTACGACTGGACGAAGATCCCGCGGCGGGCGTGGTAGCCGTGCTCGCAGACCTCGGTGTGCACGGTGTCCCGCAGGGTGCGCCACTGCCGCACCGGCGCGGGCAGCCCGGTGGCCTCGGCCAGCCGGACGGCGCGGTCGGCGGCCACCCAGACCATCACCTTGGAGTGCACGAACTGCCGCCGTTCGCCCCGGACTTCCCACAGGCCCTCGTCCGGCTCGCGCCAGTGCAGGGTGAGGAAGTCCATCAGGCTGCGGAGCAGCCCCCAGACTTTGCGCTCCATCGGGATGCCGGCCCGGTAGGCGAGCTCCAGGGTGTCCAGCACCTCGCCGTAGACGTCGAGTTGGAGCTGCCGGACGGCCGCGTTGCCGAACCGGACCGGGGTGGAGTCCAGGTAGCCGGGCAGCCAGTCCGCCTCGGTCTCCGGCAGGGTGCGTTCGCCGGCCACCCCGTACACCGCCTGGAGGTCGCCGGGGTCGCCCGCGATCGCCCGCAGCAGCCACTTCCGCCAGGCCGCCGCCTCGTCCCGGAAGCCGCCGCGCAGCAGGGCCGCCAGCGTCATGCTGGAGTCCCGCAGCCAGCAGAACCGGTAGTCCCAGTTGCGCTCGCCGCCCGGATGCTCGGGCAGCGAGGCGGTCGGGGCGGCCACGATGCCGCCGGTCGGGTCGTAGGTGAGCGCCTTGAGGGTGATCAGCGAGCGCAGCACCTGCTCGCGGTACGGGCCCTGGTAGCGCAGGCCGTCGGCCCAGGACTGCCAGCCGGCCAGGGTGCGCCCCAGCAGCTCGGCCGGGTCCACCCGGGGGGTGTCGGTGCGGTGCGAGGGCTGCCAGGTGAGCACGAACGGGACCTGTTCGCCCGGGTGCACGGTGAACTCGGAGACGGTCGCGCCGTCCTCGCCCCAGGTGTGCACGCCGGGCGGCACCCGGAGCCAGGCGGAGTCGGGCCCGGCCACCGCGATCCGGTGGTGGTCGGTCCGGCGCACCCAGGGCTCGATCCGGCCGTGGTTGAACCGCAGCCGCAGGGTGCTCCGGACCCGGACGGCGCCCTCGACCCCCTCGACGATCCGCACCAGGCGGGGCAGGCGCTCCCGCCGGGGCATGAAGTCGGTGACCCGGACGGTGCCGGCGGGGGTCCGCCAGAGCGACTCCAGCACCAGGCTGGCGGGCCGGTAGCGGCGCTCGGTGCACCGGCCGCCGGTGACGGGGGCCAGCCGCCAGGCGCCGTGCCGGTCGTCGCCCAGCAGTCCGGCGAAGCAGCTGGGCGAGTCGAAGCGGGGCAGGCAGAGCCAGTCGACCGATCCGTCCCGGCCGAGCAGGGCGGCGGTCTGGAGATCTCCGAGGAGCGCGTAGTCCTCGATGGGTCCGGCCATGACGGGTCCCATTCTCGTCCGGCGGGCCCGGAACGGCGCCTGCTCGGGAACGTGCCCCTTCCGTCACACCGGCCTCCCCTGTTTCACTGCTTGCAGGGGAGAGGCGATGATAGGAAGATCCTCATGCTTTGTAGTCCACTCCACGTCCGGTAGGGATGCCGTCATGCAGCAAGCGAACTGGGTCCCCGACGGTACCGACACCGAGAAGCCGAACGCGGCCCGGGTGTACGACTACTACCTCGGCGGCTCGCACAACTTCGAGGTCGACCGGGTGATGGCCCGGAAGGCGATGGAGTTCTGGCCCGAGCTCCCCGAGATCATGCGCGCCAACCGGGCCTTCCTGCGCCGGGCCGTGCAGCACCTGGCCGAACAGGGCGTCACCCGTTTCCTGGACATCGGTTCCGGCATCCCGACCTTCGGGCCGGTGCACGAGATCGCCCGGGCGATCCGGCCGGACAGCCGGGTGGTCTACGTGGACCACGACCCGATCGCGGTCGCGCACAGCCGCCTGCTGCTCAAGGACGACCCGCAGAGCGTGGTGGTCGAGGCCGACCTGCGCAAGCTCGACGACCTGCTGTCCCGCCCCGAGGTGGTGGACCTGCTGGCGGCCGGGGAGCCGGTCGCCCTGCTGATGGTCTCGGTGCTGCACTTCATCTCCGACGAGGACGACCCGTACGGGCTGGTGCGGACGCTCCGGGACGCGCTGCCGCCGGGCAGCGCGCTGGTGGTCTGCCACGCCTCGCTGGAGGGCCGGCCGGACCAGGCCGGGGCCCACCAGGACCTGTACAAGCGCACCCCGACCCCGATCACGATGCGCAACCGCGAGGCGATCACCCCGTTCTTCGACGGCTTCGAGCTGCTCGAGCCCGGCCTGGTCTTCCTGCCCGAGTGGCGCCCCGAGGACCCGGCGTCGGTCGGTCCGCACCCGGAGCGGATGACCGGCCTGGCGGGCGTCGGACTGCTGCCGTGACCACGGGGTCGGACGGGGCGGGCCGGGTGGACGCCCCCACCTGGTTCCACCAGGAGTGGGAGCGGCTGCTCCGGAGCGGCCACGGCATGGCCGTGCACCCGGGCATCCTGAGCCGCCTGGTGTCCCGGACGGCCGTGCTGCTGCACCGGGCCCAGCACGAGGAGCCGTTCCGGCCGGAGCTGGCCGGGCAGGCCGGCGCCCAGCTGGTGGAGGCGCACTTCACCGACCCGGCGGTGCTGGCCAGGGCGGTCGAGCTGCTGCAGCTCGGCCCGGTCGGCGACGGCCGGGGCCCGGCGCTCTGCGGCGCCTTCGCGGCCGGCTGGGCGGAGGCGCTGCGGGAGCGCACGCTGCGCGAGCAGGAGGCGATCCGGCTGGCCGCCGACACCGCCCGGCGCGAGGTGGAGAAGGCGCTCCGGGAGTCGGAGAACAAGTTCCGGGCACTGTTCGAGAGCGCCGCGATCGGTATCGGCATCGGCGACACCGACGGCAAGATCATCTCGGTCAACCGGGCGCTCGGCGAGATCTTCGGCATCGGCTCGACGGACATGACGGGCCGCCGGGTGGACGAGCTGGTGCACCCCGAGGACACCCCGGGGGTCTGGGAGGCGTACGAGGACCTGATCGCCGGGCGCCGGGAGTACTTCCAGTTCGACAAGCCGTACTACCGGCAGGACGGCGAGGTGGTCTGGACCCACCTGACCGTCTCGCTGATCCGGGACGACGAGGGCGTGCCGCTCTACCAGGTGGCCATGCTGGAGGACATCACCGACCGGTACCGGCTGCAGGAGCGGCTGCGGCACCAGGCCACCCACGACCCGCTGACCGGGCTGCCGAACCGGGTGGCCTTCTTCGAGCGGCTGGAGAAGCTGTTCGAGGAGCCGGAGCCGGGGGCCAGGTTCGGCCTCTGCTACGTGGACCTGGACGGCTTCAAGGTGGTCAACGACAGCCTCGGGCACGACACCGGCGACCAGCTGCTGGCCGCCGTCGGGCAGCGGCTGGAGACCGCCCTGACCCCGCTCGGCCACCTGGTGGCCCGGCTCGGCGGCGACGAGTTCGTGGTGCTGCTGGAGGACTGCCGGGGCGAGCAGGAGGCGGTGGCGGCCGCCAAGACGGTGCTGGCCGCACTGGCCAGGCCGGTCCAGGTGGGCGACCACTCGCTGGCGGTCGGCGCCAGCGTCGGCGTGCTGGAGCGCCGGGTGGCCACCACCACCCCGGGCGCCGCGGTCCGGGCCGCCGACCTCACGCTGTACCGGGCCAAGGAGGCCGGCCGCGGCCGCTGGACGCTGTTCGACCCGAAGGAGAACGCCCGCGCGGTCAGCCGGTACGCGGTCTCCGTGCGGATGCCCGCCGCGCTGGACCGGGGCGAGTTCTTCATCGACTACCAGCCGCTCTGCTCGCTGGCCGACGGCTCGCTGGTCGCGGTCGAGGCGCTGGTGCGCTGGCGGCACCCGCAGCTCGGGGTGCTCGGGCCCGACGAGTTCATCGGGGTGGCCGAGGAGACCGGCCTGATCATGCCGCTCGGCCGCTGGGTGCTGGAGCAGGCCTGCCGCCAGGCCACCGACTGGGTACGGGAGTTCGGCCCGGACGCGCCGCAGATCAACGTCAACCTGGCGGTCCGGCAGGCCCGCAACGCCGGGTTGGTCACCGACGTCGAGCGGATCCTGCGGATGACCGGACTGCCGCCCGGCAAGCTCCAGTTGGAGATCACCGAGTCCACCGTGGTGGGCCCCGAGGACGAGGCGCTGAAGGCCCTGCACGGGGTGCGCGACCTCGGCGTCTCGCTGGCGGTGGACGACTTCGGGACCGGCTGGTCCAACCTGGCCTACCTGCGTGACCTGCCGGTCTCCTGCCTGAAGATCGCCGGCTCCTTCGTCGGCGACCTGCACGACCCGGCCAAGGACGCGCACACCGGCTGGCGGATCGTCAGCGGACTGGTCTCGCTGGCGCACACCCTCGGCCTGACCGTGACCGCCGAAGGCGTGGAGAGCGGCGCGGACGCCGAGCGGCTGCGGCAGATGGGGTGCGACTGGGCGCAGGGCTGGCACTTCGGCCGCCCGGTCCGGCCGGACGAGATCTCCCGGCGGATCGCCGAGGAGCGCCGCAGGCCGTAGCCGGAGGGTCCGGTCCGCGGCATTCACAAAGCGGACACAAGGGTTGACAGGGGGCAGTCTCCGGGCGGACGATGAGGCCCTGGCACCAGTTCATTCGCCAGTTGCCCGTGACAGTCGGCGCACAGCCGCCCGAGACCGACCGGCGCACTTCGGAGGGGTTCGGGGGAGTCCGTACCAGCCCGCCGTGCCGCACGTCGTTCTCATTCCAGAACCGGGGCCCGCCCCGCGCCCAGCGCGGCCGGTCCGCCCCGTCTCCCGGGTCACGCCGGTGGGGGGCCCGTGTGCCCGCAGCCTCGGAGAAGGCCGTTTCGCGATGAGCATCACGCTGCCCCCCAACGTCCTCCCGTACCCGACCCGTGACGACGGCCGGCCCGGGCGACGAGCCTCCGACCGACCGCCCGCCGACCGGCCGATGCGCCGGGTCGACGACCGGACCAGGACCAGGCACTCGGTCAGCCTGGTCGTCCCGGCCCAGAACGAGGCCCGCAACATCCCCTGGGTGTTCGAGCAGATCCCGAACTGCGTCGACGAGGTCATCCTGGTCGACGGCTCCTCCACCGACGCCACCGTGGCGATGGCCGAGCACTGCCTGCCCACCGTCCGCAAGGTCCAGCAGAGCGCCCCCGGCAAGGGCAACGCGCTGCGGACCGGCTTCGCCGCCGCCGAGGGCGAGTACGTGGTGATGATGGACGCCGACGGCTCGATGTGGCCCGGCGAGATCCCGCACTACCTGCACTTCCTGGACCACGGCTACGACTTCGTGAAGGGCTCCCGGTGCATCGCCGGCGGCGGCTCACTGGACCTGACCCGGATCAGGGCGCTCGGCAACCTGGCGCTGCTGACCGTGGTCAACCGGCTCTACCGGACCAGACTGACCGACCTCTGCTACGGATTCTGCGCCTTCCGCCGGGACTTCCTGGACCAACTCGACCTGCGCTCGGCCGGGTTCGAGATCGAGGCCGAGATGATCGCGCACGCGCTGCGGTCCGGCCTGCGGATCGCCGAGGTGCCGAGCCTCGAACTTCCCCGCCGCAGTGGCCGTTCGCACCTGCACGCCGTCTCGGACGGCCGCCGGGTGCTACGGACGCTGCTCGCCGAACGCCCTGGCGGCAGCGGAACGGCCGGCCACGCCTCGGGGGAGCGGTGATGAACGGCGTCGACCGGCGCGCCGCAACGGCCTGCCCCTGCCCCGCCGCCCGGGACTCGCTCTACACCCCCGTCCACGTGGTCGAACTGGACCTGGCCGAACCCGGTGAGCTGCGCTCGCCCGGGGGCACCGGGCCGGCCACTCCGGACGGCCGCGTGTTGGCGTTGGTGCGGCTGCACGGACACCCGCTCGGACTGGTCTCCGCCACCGGCAGCGCCGACGATCCGGTCGGTCTGCGCCGGGCGCTGGTCGAAGCCGCTTTCAGCGAGATCCGCATCACCGCACACCAGTTGACCACCGCGACGGTCCGGGCGCCCCGAAGTCGGGCCGGCGGCGCCCGGTCGTCCGCGGAACCGCCGAGGATCAGCGTCGTGATCGCCACCCACAACCGGCCCGAGCTGCTCCGCCAGTGCCTGGACTCCGTCCTGCGGATCGACAGCCCGCAGTACGAGGTGCTGGTCGTCGACAACGCCCCGGCCGGGGACGACGCGAAGACCCTGATCCGCGAGCGGTACGCCGACCGGGTCCGCTACCTGCGCGAGCCGGTGGCGGGCCTGGCCCGGGCCCACAACCTCGGACTGGCCGCCGCCCGGGGCGAGTTGATCGCCTTCACCGACGACGACACGCTGGTCGACCGGGACTGGCTGACCGCCCTGACCACGGCCTTCGCCGAGGACCCGGACGCCGGCTGCGTCACCGGTCTGATCCTGCCCGCCGAGCTGGAGACCGCCGCGCAGGCCGCGCTCCAGCAGCACGGCGGCTACGACAAGGGGTTCGCCGCCCGGCGCTGGTCGCTCGACCAGCCGTCCGGTGACCCGCTGTTCCCGTTCACCGCAGGGCGGTTCGGCTCCGGCGCCAACATGGCGTTCCGGACCGGGCTGCTGCGCGCGATCGGCGGCTTCGACCCCGCCACCGGTGTCGGCACCCCCGCGCACGGCGGCGACGACCTGCTGGCCTTCTTCCGGATCGTCACCAGCGGGCACGTGCTCAGCTACCAGCCGGACGCGATCGTCTGGCACCGGCACCGCCGGACCCCGGACGCGCTGCCCGCCCAGCTCTACGGCTACGGCGCCGGCCTGGGCGCCTACCTGGCCGCCGCGGTGGCCGCCGAACCCCGGCTGCTGCCCGCGCTGCTGCGCCGGATCCCGCGCGGGGTGCGGCAGGCCGCCGCACAGGCCCGGAGCCGCACCACCCCGAGCGGCCAACGGTCCACCCGGATGGCCGCGTTGGAGCTGCGCGGGATGCTGTACGGGCCGGTCGGCTACCTCCGTTCGCTGCACCAGGCCAGAGCGGAGTGAGTGCGATGGCCACCGCCCTCTCCGGGTCCGGCACCGCCGACTGCGGCTGCCCGCTGCCGCTGCCCTGCCAGTGCTCCTACCCGGCCCTGCTCCGGGCCCGGCTCAGGGCCGCCGTCCCGTCCGAGCCGCTGTTGCACAACGGCCATGTGCTGACCGCCAGTTCGCTGCTCAGCGCAGCCCTCGGCGCGTTCTTCTGGCTGCTCGCCACCGCCTGGTACAGCCCGGAGACGGTCGGCCGCAGCTACGCCGCGCTGTCCGCCGCCGCGCTGCTCTCCGGGGTCGGCCAGTTCAACCTGGGCGACGTGCTGATGCGGTTCGTCCCCACCGCCGGGCCGCACACCCGGCGGCTGCTGCTGCGCTGCTACGCCGTCAGCTCGGTGGCCAGCGTGCTCGCCGCGGTGGCCTTCCTGCTGCTGATCCCGGTGCTCGCCCCCGGTCTCGACTTCCTGCGCGACCCGGCGGTGGCCGTCGCCTTCGTCGCCGCCAGCGCCGGGTACACCCTGTTCGTGCTCCAGGACGGCGCGCTCACCGGGCTGCGCCGGCCCGGCTGGGTGCTCGGCGAGAACACGCTGTTCGCGGTCGCCAAGGCGGTCCTGCTGGTCGGCTTCGCCCTGTTGGCGCTGGACTCCGGCATCCTGCTGGCCTGGAGCGCCGCGCTGGTGGTCTCGCTGGTGGTCACCAACGGCTACCTGTTCGGGCGGGCCGTACCCGCGCACGCCGAGGCGGACCGGGACAGGGTGCCACCGCCCCGGCTGGTGCGCTACGCGGCCGCGGACTACGTCGGCGCGCTGCTGCGGACCGCCGCCTACAGCCTGATGCCACTGCTGGTGCTCGGACGGCTCGGCGCCGACCAGAACGCCTACTTCTCGCTGGCCTGGGTGATCGCCTACACCTGCTACCTGGCCACCCTCAACATGGGCAGCTCGCTGATCGTCGAGGCCGCCCACGCCCCCGAACGGCTGGCCGAGCACGGGCGCCGGGTACTCCGGCACGCCGGACTGCTGGTCGGTACCGGAGTCCTGCTGCTGGTGGTGGCCGCCCCCTGGGTGCTGGCCGCCTTCGGCCCGGACTACGCCGCGAACGGCACCACCCTGCTGCGCCTGCTCGCCCTCTCCGCACTGCCCAACCTGGTGCTCGGTGTCGCCATCGACGTCTGCCGGGCCCGCCGGGCGATGGGCTGGGTGATGGGCCTGCAGGCCACCCTGCTGCTGCTGGTGCTGGTGCTGACCGTCTGGCTGATCCCGCTGTACGGCCTGACCGGCGTCGGCCTGGCCTGGCTGATCGCGGAGAGCCTGCTGGCCCTGCCGCTGCTGCTCACGCTGCCGCGCTGGCTCCCCCGGGACACGAGCCCCCGGACGACGAAGGGAAGCGAGTGAGATGACCGACCGACTCGACCCGGTCCGCCCGGGGGCCGGAACGCAGCTGACGGGGCATCGGCTCACCCTGAGCGTGGTGGTCTGCTCGTACACGATGGCCCGCTGGCCCGACCTGGTCGCCGCCGTCGGCTCGCTGCAGAGCCAGCACACTCCCGCCGACGAGCTGCTGCTGGTGGTCGACCACTGCCCCGAACTGGCCGTCCGCGCGGCCGGGGTGCTGGCCGGCGTACGGGTGGTGGCGAACCGGGAGCAGGCCGGCCTCTCCGGCGCCCGGAACACCGGGGTGGCGCTGGCCAGGGGCGACGTGGTCGCCTTCCTGGACGACGACGCCACCGCCGACCCGGACTGGACCGAGCGGCTGCTCGCCGGGTACCTGGACCCCCGGGTGCTGGGCGTCGGCGGCCTGGTCCGGCCGCGCTGGGAGACCGGCCGGCCGGCCTGGTTCCCGCCCGAGTTCGACTGGGTGGTCGGCTGCTCCTACCGGGGCATGCCCGAACAGGCCGCCCGGGTGCGGAACTTCATCGGCGCCAACATGTCCTTCCGGCGGGCCGAACTGGTGGCGGCCGGCGGTTTCCGCCCCGACCTCGGCCGGATCGGCAACCGGCCGCTCGGCTGCGAGGAGACCGAGCTGTGCATCCGGCTGGCGGCCGGCCGGCCGGAGGCCGAACTGCGCTACGAACCGGCCGCCGGGGTCAGCCACCGGGTCCCCGAGGGGCGGACCAACTGGACCTACTTCCGGGCCCGTTGCTACGCCGAGGGCCTCTCCAAGGCGGTGGTGGCCCGGCACACCGGCAAGGGCCCGGCGCTGGCCAGCGAACGCCGCTACCTGCGCAGCACGGTGCCGCGCGGGATGGCCAGGGCGGTCCGCCCCGGCGGCGGCGGCCCGCGCGAACTCGCGGCCCTCGCCCTGGGCGTGGCCGCCACGTTGACCGGCTACGCCAACGGCCGGTTCGGCCGGGCCGGCCCGCTGGGCCGGCTGGTCGGCCCGGCGCGCCGGGCCGAGGACCCGGAGGGTGCACCATGACCGTCGTCCCGGTGTTCCTGTACCACTCGGTGTCGGACGACCCGCCGCCCTGGATCGCACCGTTCACCGTCACCCCGCGCACCTTCGCCGAGCAGCTGGACCGGATCGCCGACGCCGGCCGCACCGTCGTCCCGCTGCACCGCCTGGTGGCGGCGCTCCGCGGCGGCCCGGCGCTGCCCGCCGACGCGGCGGTGCTCACCTTCGACGACGGCTTCGCCGACTTCTACTGGACGGTCGCCCAGCTGCTGACCGAACGCGGCCTGCCCGCCACGCTGTTCGTCACCACCGGCGCGATCCACCCGCCGGGCGGGGTGGCGGCCGGCAGCCTGCTGCCGCCGGCCCCGATGCTGAGCTGGCGTCAGCTGACCACGCTGGACGCCTGCGGCGTGGAGATCGGCGCGCACACCCGGACCCACCCGCAGCTGGACACCCTGCCGGGCCGCCTGCTGGCGAGCGAGATCGTCGGCTGCCGGCAGGAGCTGGAGGACGTGCTCGGCCACCCGGTGACCTCCTTCGCCTACCCGCACGGCTACTCCAGCGCCGTCGTCCGCCGGCAGGTCTCGGCGGCCGGGTTCAGCTCCGCGAGCGCGGTGCTGAACGCCGTCAGCTCGGGCAACGACGACCCGCTGCGGATCGCCCGGCTGATGGTCCGGGCCGACACCCCGGCCGAGCGGTTCCGGAGCTGGACGCACGGCGAGGGCGCCCCGGTGGCACCGCTCAGGGAGCAGCTGCGGACCAAGGGCTGGCGGCTCTACCGCCGGGCCAGGGCCGCCGTGGGCAGCCCGGTCGGCGGCCCGCCGGAGATCTGAGACCCGGAGATCCGCCGCCGGATCGGTGGGCCGGTCGGTGTCAGTGCTGCCAGACCCGGACCCAGTCCACCTGCAGCCGGGCGGTGTCCACGCCGTCCGGCGGCGCCTTAGGGTAGCCGACCGCCAGGTTGAGCAGCACCTCCATCGGCTGGTCCGGAATCCTGGTCGGGTCGGTCTCCCGGTGCCGGGCCACCCCGTCGACGTACCAGGTGAGCGAGTCGCGCTCCCAGGCCAGTGCGAAGACGTGGAAGCCGGCCGGGTAGTCGGCCGGGCCGACGTACGCCGCGTCGTGCCGGTCGGAGCCGTCCGGGCCCGGCCAGTGCACGGTGAGCTGGGCGGTGGTGGCGCTGGTGTCGCCGAGGAACTCGACCACGTCCAGCTCGGGCGGGGTGGTGCGGTTGGCGGGCATCAGCCAGAAGGCCGGGAACATGCCCGACTCGGCCGGGATCCGGATCGAGGCGGCGAAGTAGCCCCGGGTGAAGGTGAACCGGGGCTGGGCGTCCCAGCCGTCCCGGCCGGTGCCGACCATGCCCGAGGTCCACGGGTAGCGCCGGTCGTCGCTGCCGTCGGTGCCGCGCCGGTCGGCGGTCAGGGTGAGCAGGCCGCGGCCGACCGAGACCTGGGACGGCAGGTACCACTCCAGCTCCCGGTTGCCCCGGTTGGTGCAGCCCCGGTCGTTCCAGTCGTAGCAGGTGGCCCACTGGCTGCGGTCCAGCCGGGCGCCGTCGAACTCGTCCTGGAAGACCAGCTGCCAGGGCCCGGGGGCGGCCGGTGAGGCGCCGTCGGCCGGGCCGCTGGCGTTGGACGGCGCGCCCGGGGTGTTCCACACCTCCTGGCCGGTGCCGCTGCCCCCGTTGCAGGCGGTGACCAGCAGCAGCGCGGCCAGCGCCACCCGGCCGAACGGCGGCCGGGCCAGCACCGCCGAGGTGGTCAGCACGGCGAGCAGCAGCACGGCCCTGGCCGGGGTGAACCAGTCGCCCAGGAAGAGCGCGACCGCCAGCAGCGTCTCGACCGCGAGGCTGAGCGCGACCGCCAGGACCACCGTGGTCAGGGTGCGCCGCCCGGCCCGGGGCGGCCTGCTCAGCGCCAGGCCGGGCCCGACCAGCAGGTAGGCGAGGGTGACGGGCAGTCGGACCGGCGCGGGGAGGGCCAGCGCGCCCAGCGCGACCCAGCCGGAGGCGGCGAGCAGCAGCGGGACCGTCAGCTTCGAGCGCCGCACCCGCCGGAAGACCCGTGATGCCATCGGTGACGCCTCCTCAGGCCGCGTTCGGGACGAAGCGGTAGACCACCGCGTCGTCGTTGCGGTACACCACGGTGAACCGGGGCGCGCCGTCCACCGCGGTGCCGAGCCGGGCCACCGTGTCGGCCGGCAGGACGCCGGTCAGATAGCACTCGGCGGCCTGGCCCCGGTTCAGGATCAGGTACGCGGGGGTGCCGGCCTCGGCGAACGAGGTGGCCCTGATCAGCCCGGCGAGTGGGTCGGCGAGCAGCAGCTGCTGGGTCTCCCGGCTCTCCTGGGTGAGCTGGATGCGCGGGTGCAGGTCGTACTCGGCGACGCCGCCCGGCACGTCGCCGGTGACCGAGACGATCACCGCGCCGGGCGGGGCGAGCGCGATCATCCGCCGGGCGGCGGTGACCTCGCCCGGGGCGAAGTAGTTCATGTTCTCCTTGCTGTAGTAGCCGAAGAACAGGCCGCCCAGCAGGGCCAGCGTCACCACCACCGAGGTGACCGAGCGCACGGCGGGCGGCCGCCCGGGGCGCAGCAGCGCGGCGACCAGGAAGGCGCTGGCGGGCAGCGCGAACAGGTAGACCCGGAAGATCATCTCGCCGCCGTAGCTGTTCGCGGCGAGCAGCGGCAGCGGTGCCACCGCGAGCAGCGGCAGCCCGGTCCGGCGCACCCAGGGCTGCCGCCAGACCGCCGCCGCCGCGAGCAGGACCACCGCCGCCGACATCCCCCGGTCCACCCAGGCCACCACCACCTGGCCGGGCGCGGCGGCGCCGAGGCCGGCCAGCCCGGAGACGACGTTGCCCTCCGGGGAGGTCAGCCCGGCCGCGAAGTCCGACAGGTTGGCCGCCAGGAAGGGCCGGGCCACGGTGGAGTACCAGACGCCGGTGAGCACCAGCAGCCCGGCCAGCGCGGGCAGCACCGCCCGCCGGTTGCGCCGGGGCAGCGCGAGCGCGGTCAGCGAGCAGAGCAGCATCAGCGGGGTGAGCTGGTGCGAGACCACGATCGCGGCCTCCAGCAGCAGCACCACCAGCAGCCGGCCGAGGCCGGGCGCGGCCCGGGCCGGGGTGAGCGAGGGCCGGGCGCCGCCGCCCGGCCCGGTCCCGCCGTTCGGCAGCTGTCCGGCCACCAGCGCCAGCACCGTGACGTACAGCAGGAAGGCGAACGCCTGCGGGGCGAAGTAGTCCTGGCCGACCCAGGCGCAGCAGTAGTAGACCCAGAGCGCGCCCCAGACCAGCCGCCGGTCGGTGGTGAAGGTCCGGTAGAGCAGCAGCAGCGGTGCGATCAGCAGGGCGTTGGTGGCGGCCGGGGCCCAGGCGGCGTACCCGAGGGCCGACTCCGTGCCGGTGACCCGCAGGAACAGCCCGTTCAGCACGAAGAAGCCGGGCCACTGGTTGTAGATGTCGAAGCCGCCGGGGCGCGGCACCGCGCCGTCGTTGCGGATCATCGCGTCCAGCACCGCGATGTGTTTCCAGGCCCAGGAGTACCGCAGGGTCGGGTAGAGCAGGCTCGGGGTGGCGTGGATCATCCCGATCAGGCCGAGCAGATACGCCGTCAGCCACCCGGTGCGGACCCGGGGGTCACGCAGCGCCAGCCAGAAGCCGAGGGTCAGCAGCACCACCGCGATCCAGTACAGCGGCGGCAGCACCTGGAGCAGCCCCAGGTCGTTCATCGCGGCCAGGTCGACCGAGCGCAGCGAGAGCAGCCAGAGCAGCAGCGCGACCGGCAGCACCAGGTACGGCGCCGGCACCCTGGCCCGTCGGCCGGCCGCCGGTCGGCCGGCGGCGTCCTCCCCGGTGTCGGCGCCGGACGCGGTGGCTAGCACGGGGGTGCCCCGGGCCGGCCGGGTGGTGACGGGCTCACCGGACGGCCCCGGCGACGGTGGCGCAGATCCGCTGGGCGGCGAAACCGGTGCCGCAGACGAACCGCATCAGCGGCCCGAAGGTGGCCGCCGACGCCAGCCCGGTGAAGTACAGGCCGGGCACCGAGGACTGGAAGGTCTGGTCCAGCCGGGGCGCGCCCTCGATCCGGCGCAGCCCGCGCCGGAGTTCGGGCCCGAGCAGGCCGAGCCGGTCGACGTCCACCCGGTAGCCGGTGGCGGCCAGCACGTGGTCGGCGTCCAGCAGCTCGGTGCCGCCGCCCGGCCGGTGCAGGGCCAGTCTGACCCGCCCGGCGGACTCCTGGGCGGAGCCCAGCCGGTGGCCGGTGAGCACCGGCACCCGGCCCTCCACCCGGTCCCGCAGCCACCAGGCGCCGGACGGCCCGAGCACGGTGCGGACGAAGTGCAGCCTGGTCCGGTCCGGCAGGTGCCGGAAGGCCCCGGGCACCCGGCTGAACGCGAACAGCGACCAACCGGGCCCGAGCGGCGAACCCGGTTTGGTCACCCGGACGGTCAGCGCGCGGTCGGTGCTGCGGTCGGTCTCCGGCGGGGTGCCGAACAGCACCGTGTCCGTCCGGGCCACCACGGTCGGCTCGGCCCCGGCCTCGTGCAGCAGCGCCGCGCTCTCCAGGGCGGACTGCCCGGCGCCCAGCACCGCCACCCGCCGCCCGGCGAACCGGGTCAGGTCCTGGTGCTCCGAGGAGTGCGAGGCCAGGCCCGCCTCGGCCAGCGGCGCCAACTCCCGGGGCAGGTACGGGTACGCGCCCAGGCCGGTGGCCAGCACCACCTGACGGCTGGTGAACTCCTCGCCGTCCGCCAGCGCGATCCGGAAGGCGGTCCGCCCGGCGTCGATCCGGCGCACCGTGGTGCGCTCCAGCGCGGGCACGCAACGCTCCTGGAACCAGAGGCCGTAGCGGATGAACTCGTCGATCGGGACCGGGTAGAGGTCGCCACCGGTGACCCGGCCGTCGGCGGTCCGGAAGTCGTCCAGCCGGTGCACCCCGGCCGGGTCGGAGATGGAGGAGGCCGAGGGAGTGGACTTGAGGTACATCCCGGCGGGCATCCGGTCCCGCCAGCTCTCCATCGGCTCACCGAACACCCGGAGCGGCACCCGGCTGCCGCGCAGGTGGGCGGCAGTGGCGAGCCCGTACGGGCCGGCTCCGATCACGGTCACCGGCACCGCTTCGGCGGTGGTCACGACGACCACCGCGATCCGGTCCGACCGGCGGTCAACAGACGGTTGGTCAACATTCGGCGCCCTCCTCGAACGGAGCACCCCTCCGTCCAGGGTGCACCCGGGGAGCCGACCGGGAACACCCCCATTCGGGTCACGGCCGGTGTCGCTGCGTACTCGTGCGCTCCTGCACTGGCCCGACCGGCCCCGGTGGCGCGAGAATTATCCTCACCGGCACGGCAGGGGGAGGGGGCATCGCCCGTCCGGCGCCGGACAGCACCAGCGATGAGGCCGACATGCCGCAAGCCCGGATCGAGCCGGACCGCGCGACCCCCGCCCTGCTGGTGAAGATCGGGCACTACCCGCAGCACCACGGCGGGGTCGGGGTGATCCGTACCCTCGGCCGGCTGGGTGTCCCGGTCTACGCCATGGTGGAGGACCGCTGGACCCCGGCCGCGCTCTGCCGTTACCTCACCGGTGCCTTCGTCCGCCGCACCGACGGTTCGGAGGAACCGGCCGCGCTGCTGGCCGCGCTGCTCGAGATCGGCGCCGCGATCGGCCGTCCGAGCGTGCCGGTGGCCACCGACGACGAGGCGGCCGTGCTGCTGGCCGAGCACGCCGGGGAACTCTCCCGGTACTTCCTGCTGCCGCCGGTGCCGCCCACGCTGCCCAGGCTGCTGGCCAGCAAGGCCGGGCTGTTCGAGGTCTGCCGCCGGTACGGCGTGCCGAGCCCGGCGGCCTGGGCGCCGCAGGGGTACCAGGAACTGCTGGCGGTGGGCCGGGAGCACGGCTACCCGCTGGTGCTGAAGAACCTGGAGGCGTGGACCAGACTGCGGGCCCCCGCCGTCCGGCACACCACGGTGGTGCACGACGAGGCCGAGCTGAAGGCCGCCTGCCCGTCGGAGCCGGTGCCCTCGGTGCTGGTCCAGGAGTACCTGCCGCCGGGGCAGGCGGAGGACTGGATCACCCACCTGTACTGCGGTCCGGACGGTGCCCCGCCGCTGGTCTTCACCGGCCGCAAGCTCCGCTCCTGGCCCCCCGGCGCCGGGGTGACCACCCGGGCGCAGTCGCTGCCCAACCCCGAACTCGCCGATCTGGCGGCCGGGTTCTGCGGCCGGATCGGCTACCACGGCGTGGCCGACCTGGACTGGCGGCTGGACCGGCGGGACGGGCAGTACAAGCTGGTCGACTTCAACCCGCGCACCGGGGCGCAGTTCCGGCTGTTCCAGAACACCGCCGGGGTGGACGTGGTGCGGGCCCTGCACCTGGGGCTGACGGGCCGTCGGATCCCGGCCGGCCCCCAGCTGGTCCGCAGCTTCGGGGTCGGTCAGCTCGACCTGCCGTCCGCCGTGGTGACCGCCTGGCGGGAGCGCCGGCCGCCGGTGGACGTGCTGCCCAGGGCGGCCACCGAACGGGGCTGGCTCTGCCGGGACGACCCGCTGCCCGCGCTCGGCGAGGCGGTCCGGTTCACCGGCACGGTGGCGGAGCGGCTGCGCCGGGCGGCGCGCCGGCCCTGACGGGGCGGCTCAGCCGACCAGCTCGGTCAGCGCGATGGCGTGGTTGGTGTGCTCGACCTTGGCCCGGAGGTACCGGACGTTGCTGGCCGAGACGTGCACGCCGGTGGGGACCCGCTCGGTCACCTCGATGCCCAGCCCGGCCAGTTGGCCGGCCTTGTCGGGGTTGTTGCTGAGCAGCCGGACGCCGGTGACGCCGAGGGTGCGCAGCATCTGGGCGGCGGCGGTGTAGTCGCGGCCGTCCTCGGGGAGGCCGAGCGCGGTGTTGGCCGCGTAGGTGTCGAGGCCCTGGTCCTGCAGCTGGTAGGCGTCGAGCTTGTTGTAGAGGCCGATGCCCCGGCCCTCCTGGCGGAGGTAGAGCAGGTAGCCGCCGGTCTCGGCGATCCGCTCGACCGCCTCGCGCAGCTGCGGGCCGCAGTCGCAGCGGGCCGAGCCGAACACGTCGCCGGTCAGGCACTCGGAGTGCAGCCGGACCAGCGGCGCGCCGGGGCCCGGCTCGCCGAGCCGGAGGGCCAGGTGCTCGGCGCCGTCGGTCAGGCCGTGGAAGGTAAAGACCTCGGCGGTGACCCGGTAGCCGTCCGGGAACACCAGCGGGATCTGGACGTTGGAACGTACCGTCGCGGTGCTCAGCTGATCCGTCATGCCGGACCTCCTTCGGGCTGTTTCGAACGACCGTACACTGTTGTTCCAATTTGAACAACATCCTTCCGGGCTGTCCCGTTCGGCTCAGCATCCCCCTCCGCCCCGGGCCCGCCGCCCGCAAGCTGGTGGAGGCGGACGAGCTCCCGAGCGAAGGAAGAACATGTCCAAGGCATTCGGATTCGTGGCGTACGGCGGGCCGGAGCGACAGGAGTTCCTGGACCGGCCGGTACCGGTGCCCGGGCCGGGGCAGCTGTTGATCGCGGTGCACGCGGCCGGGGTCAACCCGGCGGACTGGAAGGTCCGGCAGGGGCTGTTCGGCACCGCGCAGCCGACGCCCCGGGTGCTCGGCCTGGAGGCGGCCGGGGTGGTCCAGGTGCTCGGCGAGGGGGTGACCGGCCTGGTGGTCGGCGACCCGGTGTTCGGGCCCACCCCCGGCGGGGCGTTCGCCGAGCACACGCTGCTGGAGTCGGACAACGCCGCCCAGGTGCCCGACGACGTGTCCTTCGCCCAGGCGGCCACCCTGCCGGTGGCCGCCGCCACGGCCTACGACGCGGTCGAGCAGCTGGCCCTGACGCCCGGTCAGGTGCTGCTGGTGCTCGGCGTCGCGGGCGGGGTCGGCAGCGCGGCCGCGCAGATCGCGGTGGCCCGGGGCGTCAAGGTGCTCGGCACCGCGAGCGACCAGAGCCGGGAGTACGTGGCGAGCCTGGGCGCGGCCCAGATCGCGTACGGCGAGGGGGTGGCCGGGCGGGTGAAGGCCGCCGCGCCCGGTGGGGTGGACGGCATCCTGGACCTGATCGGCGGCGACGACGTCCGGTCCGCCGCAGCGGCGCTGCGCCCCGGCGGCCGGCTGGTCTCCACCGTCGACCCGGTCGCCGCCGTCGAGCTGGGCGGCGCGTTCGTGAAGCGGCGGAACAGCGGCGAGGTACTCACCGCACTGGCGGCGCTGGTCGCCAACGGCGGCCTGGACCCGCACATCTCGGAGACCTTCACGCTGGACCGCGCGGCCGAGGCGATGGCCGCGGTCGAGTCCGGCCACGCGCGCGGCAAGTGCGTCGTCGAGATCCGCTGAGAGGGCGCACCCGATGAGGATCACCGAGAGCCGGCCGGGCGCGCCCTGCTGGGTCGAGCAGGGCAGCGCCGACCCGCAGGCCGCACGGGCCTTCTACGGCGAGCTGTTCGGCTGGCGGCCGGAGACCGACCCGGAGCCGGAGGACGCCGGCTACAGCGTGATGCTGCTCGGGGAGGACCCGGTGGCCGCGATCACCCCGCTGCCCGCCCCCGGCCGGCCCGCCGTCTGGACGGTCTCGCTCACCAGCGCCGACGTGGACGCCACCGCGGCAGCCGCCACGGCGGCCGGCGGCCGGGTGCTGACGGGGCCGGCCGAGGCCCTCGACCTGGGCCGGTACGCGGTGCTGGCCGATCCGGCGGGTGCGGTCTTCTCGGTCTGGCAGGCCCGCGCCTTCCGGGGCGCGGCGGTGCTGGCGGAACCGGGGTCGCTGGGCTGGATCGAGCTGGCCACCCGGGACGTGCCCGGCGCACTGGCCTTCTACCCGGCGCTGTTCGGATGGAGCGTCAGCCCCGCCGAGTCGTACACCCAGTGGGGCCTGGACGGCCGGGACTTCGGCGGGGTGCTGGACATGGGCGAGCAGTTCCCGCCCGACCTGGCGCCGTACTGGATGCCGTACTTCACGGTCGCCGACGTGGACCTGTCGGCCGAGCGCGCGGTGGGCCTGGGCGCCGAGGCGGTGCTGCCGCCCACCGACGTGCCGGACGGGCCCCGGCTCGCGGTGCTCCGGGACCCGCTCGGCGCGGTGTTCGGGATCTACCTGGACGACACCTCGGGCTGACGCTCGGCCGGCCGCCGCTCCGGCGCCCGGCGGCGGCGCAGCTCACCGACGGCGGCGGCCAGCGTGACGGCCGCCGCCGTGTACGGGACCCAGTCGCCGAGCCGCAGGTACCAGGTCTCGGCGCCCGGCGCGGCCAGCGGCAGGGTGACGGTCAGCGCGCCGCTGTCGTCGGTGCCCAGCGCGGCCAGCCGACGGCCCTGCCGGTCGTACGCCACCGACTCGCCGGTCAGCGCCGCCTGCACCACCGGGCGGCCGGTCTCGGCGGCCCGCAGCGCACCCAGCGAGGCGTGCTGCTGCGGCGCCCAGGAGGACTGGAAGGTCGAGGTGGAGGACTGGAAGACCAGCATCCGGGCACCGTCGGCCGCCGCCACCCTGGACATGTCCGGGAAGGTCGACTCGAAGCAGACCAGGGCGCCGAACGGGAGCGGCCGGCCCGCCCGGTCGGTGCCGTGCAGCAGGTGGAAGGCGGCGCCGGGGGCCCGGTTCTCGCCCGCCGCCTTGCTCACCCCGGTCAGCCAGCCGAGCACCGGCCGGAGCGGGACGTACTCGCCGAACGGGACCAGCCGGATCTTCCGGTAGCGCTCCGCCACGCCGTCCGGGGTGACCAGCACGGCGTCCTTGGAGATCTTCCCGTCCGCCTTCCTGGCGTCCTCGCCGACCAGCAGCGGGGCACCGGTGGCGACGGCCAGCTGCCGCAGCCGGGCCAGCGTCGCGGGGGAGCGGTCCAGGTCCTCGGTGGTGCTGCTCTCGCCCCAGACCACCAGGTCGAGCGGCCGGCCGGCCAGTTCGGCGGTGATCCGCTCGCCGGTGGCCAGCCGCTCCTCAGGACCGGCGGTCTGGCCGGGCTGGACCAGTGCGACGGTCGCGGTGCCGCCCGGCGCGGGGGCGCGCTGGGCGGCGAACAGCAGCGGCCCGGCCAGCAGCGTCGCGGTCACCGCCGACACCGCCAGCAGCCGGACCGGGAGCCGACGTCCCGTCAGCAGGATCAGCACCCCCACGTTGGCGGCCACCACCGCCGCGCTCACCAGCCACGCCCCGCCCACCGAGGCCAGCCCGAGCACCGCCGGGTGCTGCCACTGACTCGCACCGAGCAGCGCCCACGGCCCGCCGAGCGCGTGCCAGGACCGGACGAACTCGGTGCTCACCCAGACCGACGGCACCACCAGCAGCGCGAGCGCCGCCCGTCCCGGGGTGACCGGTGGGTGCAGCAGCCGGTGCACGGCGAGCCCGACCGCGCCCTGGAGCGCCCCGAAGACCACCGCGAGCGCGAGCAGCCCCGGGCCGATCGACGGCACCAGCCAGTACATCGCGGTCAGGATGAACCCCGCCCCGAACCACCAGCCCCGGACCGCCGCCTCCCGCCCGGTCGCCGCCCGCCGCATCAGCTCCAGCCCGGGCACCAGCGCCACCCAGGCCAGCCACGCCAGACCGGCTGCCGGGAAGGTCAGCACGGGCAGCGCACCGGCCAACACCGAGGCGTACCGGGCGGGCTGGCGGAGCGAGGCAGGCGGTCTCATGCCCCCACGCTAGACCCGTCCCGCCGGAGTCGGCGGGACCACCGCGCCCCGGGCCGGGGGCCGACCGGGGGCGCCGATCCGACGGTGCCGGTTGCTGGTTCGTCAACTACCTTGTCCGGTCCAGGAGTCGGCGAGGGGCGGGTGGGCGTGTCAAGAGGCCGGGCCGGGAGTTCTGCATGGCGGACAACCGGTTGACGCCATTGGTTCAGACCAATACTTTCCCTGCAGCACAGCTCCGCACAGTTCTCACAGGAACGAGAGCCAATGCCTCACCGATCCATCACCAAGCTGACCGTCGGCGCCACCGCGGCAGCCCTCGGACTGCTCGTCTCGCTCGCCCCCGCCGCCAGCGCGTCCTCCTCCGGCGGCGGCGAGCACGGACCGTCCGGCCCGTACACCTACAAGCGGGTCGGCTACTTCACCCAGTGGGGCATCTACGGCCGCAACTACCAGGTCAAGGACCTGGCGACGAGCGGTACGGCGGGCAGGCTCACCCACATCAACTACGCCTTCGGCGCGATCGGCGCGGACGGCAAGTGCCTGGTGGGCAACGTGCCCGGCGCCGACCCGTGGGCCGACTACGTCCGCCCGGTGGACGCGGCCAACTCGGTGGACGGCACCGCCGACAGCGCCGAGCAGAAGCTGGCGGGCAACTTCAACCAGCTCCGTGAGCTGAAGGCGAAGAACCCCGGCCTCAAGGTCATGATCTCGCTGGGCGGTTGGAGCGGATCCGCGCACTTCTCCGACTCGGTGCGCACCGACGCCTCCCGCAAGGCGCTGGTCGCCTCCTGCCTCGACACCTACATCAAGGGCAACCTGCCCGTGGACGGCGCCCGCGGTGGCGTCGGCGCCGCGGCCGGCCTGTTCGACGGCATCGACCTCGACTGGGAGTGGCCCGGCTCCGAGGGCGCCCCCGGCAACGGCATCCGCCCCGAGGACAAGCAGAACTTCACCAAGCTGGTGCACGAGTTCCGGGTCCAGCTGGACGCGTACGGCAAGTCGCTGGCCAAGCGCAAGCACTTCGACCTGAGCGCGTACGCCCCCGCCAACCCGGCGAAGATCGACGCGGGCTTCGAGGTCGCCAAGATCACCCGGGACTTCGACTTCGTCAACCTGCAGGGCTACGACTTCCACGTCTCCGGCGAGAAGACCACCGCCCAGCAGTCCGCGCTGTTCGCCAAGAAGGGCGACTTCAGCGTCGACCAGACCGTCAACGACTGGCTGCGGCGCGGCGCCCCGGCCAAGAAGCTCGTGGTCGGCATGCCGTTCTACGGCCAGGGCTGGACCGGCGTCACCGGCGGCGGCAACGGCCTCGACCAGCCGGCCACCGCCCCCGCCCCCGCGACCTGGGTCGCGGGCACCGAGGACTACAAGGCCCTGAAGAAGCTCGCGGACTCCGGCACCTACCAGGTCCACCGGGGCATCGGCAGCGCCTGGCTGTTCGACGGCACCACGCTCTGGACGTACGACGACCCGACAGTGCTCCGCACCAAGGCGGCCTACGTCCAGCTGCGCGGCCTGGGCGGCGCCATGGTCTGGGCCCTGGACGGCGACACCCCGAACGGCGAACTCTACGCAGCCATCGACCAGGGTCTCAGTCACCGCTGACCCTTCGGGGAAAGCCTGGGCTCAGTCGTCCACGGTCAGGGCTTCGCTGTGGGCAGGTGCTCGGCCTGCTACGGAGTCAGGGGCTCGGGGCTGTGCTGTTGTGCGGCTCCGCCGCGTGGGCGACGCCTGCCTTTTTGGCAGGTGCTTCAGCTCTACGGTCAGGGGCTCGGGGCTGTGCTGTCGGCAGGTGCTCAGCCCGCTACGGAGTCAGGGGCTCGGGGAACTGCGACGCCGGCCTCGGTAAAGGTGATCGTCGCGTGGGTGGTCAGGCACTTTCGCAGTGACCCGAACGCCAGATCTCCTCGCAGTTCCCCGAGCCCCTGGGTAGTCGACGGCTGAGCGTCTGCCTATGGTGCAGCCCCGAGCCCCTGGGTAGTCGACGGCTGAGCGTCTGCCTATGGTGCAGCCTCGAGCCCCTGGGTGGTTGACGGCTGGGCGCCTGCCTATGGTGCAGCCTCGAGCCCCTGGGTGGTTGACGGCTGGGCGCCTGCCTATGGTGCAGCCCCGAGCCCCTGGGTAGTTGACCGTTGAGCGTCTGCCTACGGCGGAGCCCCGAGCCTCTGGGTGGTCGACGGCTGAGCAGCTGCCGGAAGTCGAGCGCCTGCCTGCGACCCTGTGAGTCGGGGTGCAGGCAGGCGCGTTGGCTCAGGCGTCGCCTTCGAGGTCGCCCTCGGTTTCGAGGAAGGCGGTTCGGAGGGCGTCGATCAGGGCCGGGTCGGGCTCGGCCCAGAGCCCGCGTTCGGCGGCCTCCAGCAGGCGTTCGCTGATGCCGTGCAGGGCCCAGGGGTTGGCGCCGCTGAGGAACTCGCGGTTGGTCGGGTCGAGCACGTACTCCTGGGTGAGCTTCTCGTACATCCAGTCGGCCACCACGCCGGTGGTGGCGTCGTAGCCGAACAGGTAGTCCACCGTGGCGGCCATCTCGAAGGCGCCCTTGTAGCCGTGCCGCCGCATCGCCTCGATCCAGCGCGGGTTGACCACCCGGGCGCGGAAGACCCGGGCCGCCTCCTCGGTGAGGGTGCGGGTGCGGACCGTCTCCGGCCGGGTCGAGTCGCCGATGTAGGCGGTCGGGGCCTTGCCGGTGAGGGCGCGCACGGTGGCCACCATGCCGCCGTGGTACTGGAAGTAGTCGTCCGAGTCGGCGATGTCGTGCTCGCGGGTGTCGGTGTTCTTGGCCGCGACGGTGATCCGCCTGTAGGCGGTCTCCATCTCCTCCCGCGCCGGGCGTCCGTTCAGCTCGCGGCCGTACGCGTAGCCGCCCCAGACCGTGTAGACCTCGGCCAGGTCGGCGTCGGTGCGCCAGTCCCGGCTGTCGATCAGCTGGAGCAGGCCCGCGCCGTAGGTGCCCGGGCGGGAGCCGAAGATCCGGGTGGTGGCCCGGCGTTCGTCGCCGTGCTCGGCCAGGTCGGCCTGGACGTGGGCCCGGACGAAGTTCTCGCCCTCGGCCTCCTCCTGGGCGGCCGCCAGCCGTACCGCGTCGTCCAGCAGCGCCACCACGTGCGGGAAGGCGTCCCGGAAGAAGCCGGAGATCCGCAGCGTGACGTCGATCCGGGGGCGGCCCAACTCGGCGAGCGGGACGGCCTCCAGGCCGGTGACCCGGCGGGAGGCGTCGTCCCAGACCGGCCGGACACCGAGCAGCGCGAACGCCTCGGCGATGTCGTCACCGGCGGTCCGCATCGCGCTGGTGCCCCAGAGCGAGAGACCGACCGAGGGCGGGAACTGGCCGTCGTTGTCGGCCTGGTAGCGGTCCACCAGGGACTGCGCCAGCGCCTGCCCGGTCTCCCAGGCGAGCTTGGAGGGGACGGCCTTCGGGTCGACCGAGTAGAAGTTGCGGCCGGTCGGCAGCACGTTCACCAGACCGCGCAGCGGCGAGCCGGACGGGCCGGCCGGGACGAAGCCGCCGCCCAACGCGTGCAGTACGGCGTCGAGTTCGTCGGTGGTGGCGGAGAGCCGGGGGACCACCTCGCGGGCCGCGAAGTCGAGCACCTCGCGCACCGCCTCGGGGTGCCCGGCCGCGACCTTCTCGACCGCCGACGGGGCCCAGTCCTCGGCCTCCATCGCCTCGACCAGCGCCCGGGCCTGCGCCTCGGCCGCGTCGGTGGCGCCCAGGGTGAGGGCCGCCTCGTCCAGGCCGAGTGCCTCGCGCAGGCCGGGCAGCGCGCTGACGCCGCCCCAGATCTGCCGGGCCCGCAGGATGGCCAGCACGATGTTGACCCGGTCCACCCCGGCCGGGGCCTGGCCGAGCACGTGCAGGCCGTCCCGGATCTGGGCGTCCTTGATCTCGCACAGCCAGCCGTCGACGTGCAGCAGGAAGTCGTCGAAGCCGTCGTCCTCGGGGCGCTCCGCCAGACCGAGGTCGTGATCCAGCTTGGCGGCCTGGATCAGGGTCCAGATCTGCGCCCGGATCGCGGGCAGCTTGGCCGGGTCCATCGCGGCGATGTTGGCGTGCTCGTCGAGCAGCTGCTCCAGTCGGGCGATGTCGCCGTACGACTCGGCCCGGGCCATTGGCGGCACCAGGTGGTCGACCAGGGTGGCGTGCGCCCGACGCTTGGCCTGGGTGCCCTCGCCCGGGTCGTTCACCAGGAAGGGGTAGACCAGCGGCAGGTCGCCGAGCACCGCGTCGGGGCCGCACTCGGCGGACAGTGCGGCGGTCTTGCCGGGCAGCCACTCCAGGTTGCCGTGCTTGCCGAGGTGGACCACCGCGTGCGCGCCGAAGCCGCCGTCGGACCGCGCCGCCTCGATCCAGCGGTACGCGGCCAGGTAGTGGTGCGAGGGCGGCAGGTCGGGGTCGTGGTAGATCGCCACCGGGTTCTCGCCGAAGCCGCGCGGCGGCTGGATCAGCACCAGCAGGTTGCCGGAGCGGATACCGGCCAGCACGATGTCGCCGTCCGGGTTCTGCGAGCGGTCCACGTACAGCTCGCCGGGGGCCGGCCCCCAGTGCTCCTCGACCCTGGCGCGCAGGCCGGCCGGGAGGTCGGCGTACCAGCGCCGGTAGTCGGCGGCCGGGATGCGGACCGGGTTGCGGGCGAGCTGGTCCTCCGTCAGCCAGTCCTGGTCGTAGCCGCCGGCCGCGATCAGCGCGTGGATCAGCGCGTCGCCCTCGTGGCCGTCCTCGGTGTCGAGGTCCAGGCCGGGCACGGCGGTGCCGATGTCCATCCCCTCGGCCCGCAGCCGGGCCAGCAGCCGCATCGCGGAGGCCGGGGTGTCCAGGCCGACCGCGTTGCCGACCCGGGCGTGCTTGGTCGGGTACGCGGACAGCACCAGCGCCAACCGCCGCTCGGCGGCCGCGACATGGCGCAGCCGGGCGTGCTTCACCGCGATGCCCGCGACCCGGGCGGAGCGCTCGGGGTCGGCGGCGTAGACCGTCAGGCCGTCCGCGTCCAGCTCCTTGAAGGAGAACGGGACGGTGATCAGCCGGCCGTCGAACTCCGGCACCGCGATCTGGGTGGCGGTGTCCAGCGGGGACAGGCCGTCGTCGCTGGCCTCCCACTGGGCGCGGGACCAGGTCAGGCAGAGCGCCTGCAGGATCGGGCGGTCCAGTGCGGCCAGCGCACCGGCGTCCCAGGCCTCCTCGTCGCCGCCGGCCTGGGCGTCGGCCGGGCGGGTGCCGCCCGCCGCCAGCACCGTGGTGACCAGCGCGTCGGCCTGGCCCAGCTCGGCCAGCAGCTCGGGCTCGGCGCCGCGCAGCGAGGCGCAGTAGAACGCCCGGGCCCGGGCGCCCTGGTCCTCGATCGCCCGGCAGAGCGTCTCGACGAAGGCGGTGTTGCCGCTCATGTGGTGGGCGCGGTAGTAGAGCACGGTGACCAGCGGGCCGTCGTGCTCGGCGGCCTGACGCTCCAGCGGACCCCAGGCGGGGGCGGAGGCGGGCGGCTCGAAGCCGTGGCCGGTGAGCAGCACGGTGTCGGAGAGGAAGGCACCGAGCTCGCCCAGGTTGGCCGGCCCGCCGTGCGCGAGGTAGGCGTGCGCCTCGGCAGCCAGGCCGGCCGGGACGGTGGAGAGCTCCATCAGCTGGGCGTCCGGGGCCTGCTCACCCGTCAGCACGATGACCGGGCGCGGCCCGGCGAGCAGCGCGTCCAGGCCCTCCTGCCAGGCGCGGCGGCCGCCGAGCAGCCGGACCACCACCAGATCGGTGCTCTCCAGCAGCGCGGGCAGGTCCTCGACGCCGAGCCTGGCCGGGTTGCCCAGGCGGTAGGGGACCGGGCCGGCCGAGGAGCGGGCGCTCAGCAGGTCGGTGTCGGAGGTGGAGAGGAGCAGGATCATGCGAGGGCCCTCCCGGCCGTGACGACGCCCCGGGACGGGCAGAGGACTCGCGAGGAACTGCGACAGCGCATGGTGAAGCCTTCCTCGAGGTCCGCGCCCCGGGCAGTGTGAGGACGGCAGGAGTTCCTGGCTCCCACGGCTGAGCCGTGGTCACAGTGGCGGGACCGCACCGGTTTCGCACCGGTTTCCTCCTGGCGGGGGCCGCGCGGGTCAGGCTGGATAAGCCTGACCCGCGCGGCCCCCCTTATGCCGTCGCTGGCGTGGCCGGGCCGCAAGGCCCGTCCGGTCAGCATCGTACGGGGTGCGGCCCGGCTGCGGACCAGGGCCGGGGGAGTGCGCAGGGTGATACCGATCATGGCCGGTAGCTGCGGGTACGTGATGCACCGGACACCGGCGAAGGCGCCGATGGTCGGTATGCTCGCCGCCATGCCACCCACGCCTGCCGCTGCCGAAGCACGCCCCGGTCCGCCCGACCGGGCGGGTGGCGACGCCTGTCCGGGGGCGCTCCGGCTGCATCAGGCCGACGACGGTGCGCTGGCCCGGGTCCGGCTGCCCGGTGGGTTGCTGACGGACCGTCAGGCGAGGGTGCTGGCCGGGATCGCCGAGCAGCTGGGCGACGGTGCGCTGGAGCTGACCTCGCGCGGCAACGTGCAACTGCGCGGCCTGCCCGCCGACTCGGGTCCGGAGCTGGGCGGCCGGCTGCGGGCGGCCGGGCTGCTGCCGTCGGAGACCCACGAGCGGGTCCGCAACATCGTCGCCTCCCCGCTCGCCGGGCTGGACGGTGCCGGGCACGCCGACCTGCGCGGCTGGCTGACCGAGCTCGACCGGCGGCTCTGCGCAAGCGAGTTGGCGGCCGGACTGGCCGGGCTCTTCCTGTTCGCGCTGGACGACGGACGCGGGGACGTCGCGGCGCTGGACGCCGATGTGACATTGATCGCAACCCCCGGCGGCGGCGCGCTGCTCCGGCTCGGCCGGGCCGGCACCGCCCGCCGGATCGCGCCGGGTGACGAGGTGTCGGCCGCGCTCGGCGCCGCCGAGGAGTTCGTCCGGGCGCTCCGCTCGACCGGCACCGGAGCCTGGTTCGTCCGGGACGTCCCCGACCTGCTCGACCCCGGCAGCGTCCCGCTGCCCGCGGTGACCTGCGACCCGCCGGAGCCCGGCCCGTTCGCGGGCGGCCTGGTGGTCGGTACCCGGTTCGGACGGCTGACCGCCGGGCAGCTGCGCGGGCTCGCCGAGGCCGCCCCCGAGCTGCGGATCACCCCCTGGCGCAGCGTGGTGCTCCCGGGCGCCACCGGCCCGGCCCCGGCCGGGCTGCGGGCCGAGCCCGGCTCGGCCTGGGAGCGGGCCACCGCCTGCACCGGCGCACCGGGCTGCGCCAAGTCGCTGGCCGACGTCCGGGCGGACGCGGCGGCGGCGCTGGAGCGCGGCGTACCCGGCCTGCCGGTGCACTGGTCGGGCTGCGAGCGGCGCTGCGGGCACCCGGCGGGCGAGTGGGTGGACGTGCTGGCCACCGGGCAGGGCTACCGGGTGACGGCGCATCGGGCGGCGGCGCGACGGAACGACGGACAGACCTCGCAGGACCTGACAACGGAGCAGATGGCCGAGGCGGTAGCCGAGGCCCGGAGGACCACGTGATCGAGTACGAGAAGGACGGCGCGGCCATCTACCGCGAGTCCTTTGCCACCATTCGGGCCGAGGCCGAGCTGGCCCACCTGCCGGCCGACGTCTCCCAGGTCGTGGTGCGGATGATCCACGCCTGCGGGATGACCGACCTGGTGCGGGACGTGCTGTACTCGCCCCGGGTGGTCGCCGACGCGCGGGCCGCGCTGCGGGCCGGGGCGCCGATCCTGTGCGACGTGTCGATGGTCGCCAGCGGGGTCACCCGCAAGCGGCTGCCCGCCGACAACCAGGTGATCTGCACGCTCTCCGACCCGGCCGTCCCCGGCCTGGCCAAGGAGCTGGGCAACACCCGCAGCGCCGCCGCGATGGAGCTCTGGCTGCCGCACCTGGAGGGCGCGGTGGTCGCCGTCGGCAACGCGCCGACCTCGCTGTTCCGGCTGCTGGAGCTGATCGAGGCCGGTGCGCCGCGTCCGGCCGCCGTGATCGGCGTCCCGGTCGGCTTCATCGGCGCGGCCGAGTCCAAGGAGGCGCTGGCCGCGCACCCGGCCGGCCTGGAGCACCTGGTGGTGCGGGGCCGGCGCGGCGGCAGCGCGATGGCGGCCGCGGCGATCAACGCGATTGCGAGCGAGGAAGAATGACGGAGCGTACGACCGGTCTGCTGTACGGCGTCGGGCTCGGCCCCGGCGACCCGGAGCTGGTGACCGTCAAGAGTGCCCGGCTGATCGGTGAGGCCGACGTGGTGGCCTACCACAGCGCCCGGCACGGGCGTTCGATCGCCCGCTCGATCGCGGCGCCGTACTTCCGCGCGGGCGTGATCGAGGAGAAGCTGGTCTACCCGATCACGGTGGAGACCACCGACCACCCCGGTGGCTACCGGGGCGCGCTGGACGAGTTCTACGAGCAGGCCGCCGCCCGGCTGGCCGAACACCTGGACGCGGGCCGCACGGTGGTGGTGCTGGCCGAGGGCGACCCGCTGTTCTACGGCTCGTACCAGCACATGCACAAGCGCCTCGCGCACCGCTACCCGACCGAGGTGGTGCCCGGGGTGACCTCGGTCAGCGCCGCCGCCGCCCGGCTGGGCAAGGCACTGGTGGAGGCCGAGGAGGCGCTCACCATCCTGCCCGGCACGCTGCCGGAGGAGGAGCTGACGGCCCGGCTGGCCTCGGCCGACTCGGCCGTGGTGATGAAGCTCGGCCGGACCTTCCCGACCGTACGGCGGGCGCTGGAGCGCTCCGGCCGGCTGGCCGAGGCGTACTACGTGGAGCGGGCCACCATGCCGGGCGAGCGCACCGCGCCGCTGGCGGAGGTGGACCCCGACTCGGTGCCGTACTTCTCGGTCGCCGTGCTGCCCAGCCGGGTCGCGGCCGGTGCCTCGGCGCCGGCGTACCAGGGCCCCGGCGAGGTGGTGGTGATCGGCACCGGACCGGCCGGACCGCTCTGGCTGACCCCCGAGGCACGCGGTGAACTCGCCGCCGCCACCGACCTGGTGGGCTACACCACCTACCTCGACCGGGTGCCGGTCCGGGTCGGGCAGCAGCGGCACGGCTCGGACAACAAGGTGGAGGCCGAGCGGGCCGAGTTCGCCCTCGACCTGGCCAGGCGCGGCCACCGGGTCGCGGTGGTCTCCTCCGGCGACCCGGGCGTCTTCGCGATGGCCACCGCCGTGCTGGAGGCGGCCTGCGCCGACCCGTACCGCGCCGTCCCGGTGCGGATCGTCCCCGGCATGACGGCCGCCCACGCGGCCGCCTCCCGGGCCGGCGCCCCGCTCGGTCACGACTACGCGGTGGTCTCGCTCTCGGACCGGCTCAAGCCCTGGGAGGTGGTGGCGGCCCGGCTGCGCGCCGCCGCGGCCGCCGACCTGGTGCTGGCGCTCTACAACCCCGGCTCGCAGTCCCGCACCACCCAGGTCGGCCTGGCCCGTGACCTGCTGCTGGAGCACCGCGCCGCCGACACCCCGGTGGTGCTGGCCCGGGACGTCGGCGGCCCGACCGAGCGGGTCCGCACCGTGAAGCTCGGCGAGCTGGACCCGGCCGAGGTCGACATGCGGACCATCCTGCTGGTCGGCTCCTCGCAGACCCAGGCGGTGGCCAGGGACAACGGCACCGAGGTGGTCTGGACGCCGAGGCGCTACCCGGAGGCGTGATCCGGGAGGTGGGAGGGCGTACGAATGTCCGTACGCCCCCCACCGAGCCGGTCGCCGTCAGTGGGCGCCCGTTGCGGCGGCCTTGTCGTGCCGGGCGACGAAGGCGCTGAGCTCTGCCAACTCGGCTGCCTCGAATGCTCGCTTGGGGATGACCGCCACCGCCCCCTTCGCCCCATGCAACAGCATGAACTCGTCGGTCTCCTGGAGCCGCCGCAGCGTCGACCACCGCACCTCGATCCGCTCCAGATCGGTCTCCACCAGGTAGAACTCGTCGGTCAGGGTCGCCCGGCCGGGCCGGCAGATCCGGGTGGTCTGCCGGGCGGCGACGGCCCGGTAACCGACCGTCAGCAGCAGGGCGTAGCCCGTCCCGACCGTCAACGAGGCCACCCCGATCGGGAGGTTGCCCAGCGCGAGGTTCGCCGAGCCGGCGGTGAGAGCAAGCGAGGTAAGGGTCCAGCCGAGTACCCGCTGTGGCCTTCTTGCCAGCTTCAGTCCACGGAGCAGCTCCCCGGGGGTCAGCTGGTCGGACTTGCTGATGTTCATCGGACGCTCCTGCGGCAGCGGTGGGCGGGGCCACCCCACCGGTCATCATGATCCCTCCCGGCCGTCCGACCGCCGCACGGGAAGCTGGTAAATCGGTCGTGGTCCCGCAGCGCAGCTCGTACCATTCGCGCTCATGACCTCCACCAACGAGATTCTCGACGCTGCCTTGTCCAAGATCGACACCCGGTACGTCTTCCCCGAGCTGACCGCCGGGATCGGGCAGGCGGTGCGCGGGCACGCCGAGAAGGGTGCGTACGACGGGCTGGCCGGGCCCGAGTTCTGCGCGGCCGTGACCGTCCACCTCCAGGAGGTTTGCCCGGACAAGCACCTGCGGCTGCTCTGGAGCGACGAGGCGGTGCCGGTCGAAAAGGAGGACTCGCCGGCGGAGGAGAAGGAGCGCTGGGCGGAGTACTACCGCAAGGGCAACTTCGGTATCGCCAGGGCCGAGCACCTGGACGGCAACGTCGGCTACCTCGACCTGCAGTTCATCCCGGACGCCGGCGCGGGGTACCAGGCGATCGGCGCCGCCATGCAACTGGTCGCGCACACCGACGGCCTGGTGATCGACCTGCGCACCTGCCGGGGCGGCTCGCCGAACGGGGTCGCGCTCTGGTGCAGCTTCTTCTTCGCCGACGACGAGGTGCACCTGAACGACATCTACGAGCGGGAGACCGACTCCACCCGGCAGTACTGGACCTACCCGCACCTCCCGGCGCCGCGCTACCTGGACCGCCCGGTGACCCTGCTGACCGCCGCCTTCACCTTCTCCGGCGGCGAGGAGCTGGCCTACAACCTGCAGGCGCTGAAGCGCGCCACCCTGATCGGTGAGACCACCCGGGGCGGTGCCCACCCGACCGACCGGTTCGCGCTCACCCCGCACATCACGGTCACGGTGCCGACCGCCCGCTCGATCAACCCGGTCACCGGGACCAACTGGGAGGGCGTCGGCGTCGTCCCGGACGTCGCGGTGCCGGCCGACCAGGCGCTGGAGACCGCGCTCTCACAGCTGCGCGAGCCAGCCCAGGGCTGACGGGACGTCCGGGACCGTCGGCACGCCCGCCGGCGGTTCCGGACGCCGCACCAGCACGACCGGCAGGCCCAGTTCGCGGGCGGCGGCGAGCTTGGGGGCGGTGGCCGCGCCGCCGCTGTCCTTGGTGACCAGCACGTCGATCCGGTGCTCGCGGAGCACCGCCCGCTCGCCGTCCAGGGTGAACGGCCCCCGGTCGAGCAGCACCTCGGTCCGCCGGGGCATCGGCGGCTCCGGCGCGTCCACCGAGCGGGCCAGGAAGAAGAGGTCGTCCAGGGCCGCGAAGGTGGCCAGCCCCTGGCGTCCGGTGGTCAGGAAGACCCGGCTGCCGAGGGCCGGCAGTGCTGCGGCGGCCGCCTCCAGGGAGCCGACCGGGTGCCAGCGGTCCCCGGGAACCGGCACCCAGCTGGGACGACGCAGGGCCAACAGGGGAACATGGACCTGGGCGGCCGCTTCGGCCGCGTTCCGACTGATGGTGCCGGCGAAGGGATGGGTGGCATCGATGACCGCGTCCACCGCCTCGGCCCGCAGCCAGTCCGCGAGTCCGCCCGCCCCGCCGAAGCCGCCGACCCGGACCTCCCCGGCGGGCAGCCGGGGCTGCGCCACCCGGCCGGCCAGCGAGCTGGTGACCCGTGGCGCGGTCCGGCCGGGCCGGTCGGCCAGGGCGGCGGCGAGCTCACGGGCTTCGGTGGTGCCGCCGAGGATCAGGATGTGCAACGGAACTCCAGGGGACGTACGTGGCTGCTGAGACTACGGGAGGCCGGGCCGGCCAGCTGAAGAGCAGCGGTCTGCGACCCGGCTGGACCACCGGCGCCTGCGCCACCGCCGCCAGCACGGCCGCCTACACCGCCCTGCTGACCGGCGAGTTCCCCGACCCGGTGACCGTCACACTGCCCAAGGGACAGCGCCCCGCCTTCGCGCTGGCCGCCGAACTGCTCGCCGACGGCCGGGCGATGGCCGGGGTGGTCAAGGACGCCGGGGACGACCCGGACGTCACCCACGGGGCCCTGATCCGCTCCACCGTACGGCTCGGCCCGCCCGGCAGCGGTGTGGTCTTCCGGGCCGGCCCGGGGGTCGGCACGGTCACCAAGGCCGGGCTGCCGATCCCGGTCGGTGAGCCCGCGATCAACCCCGTGCCCCGGCAGCTGATGCGCGATCACATCGCCGAGGTGGCCGCCCGGTACGGCGGTGCCGGCGACGTCGAGGTGGAGATCTCGGTCGACCACGGCGAGGAGATCGCCCGCTCCACCTGGAACCCCCGGCTGGGCATCCTCGGCGGCCTCTCCATCCTGGGGACCACCGGCATCGTGGTGCCGTACTCCTGCTCGGCCTGGATCGACAGCATCCGGCGCGGTGTGGACGTGGCCCGGGCGGCCGGGCGGACCCATGTCGCCGGGTGCACCGGTTCCACCTCGGAGAAGGTCGCCGTCGCGGTGCACGGCCTGCCGGAGGACGCCCTGCTCGACATGGGCGACTTCGCGGGCGCGGTGCTCAAGTACGTCAAGCGCCACCCGGTCGACCGGCTGACCATCGCGGGCGGCTTCGCCAAGCTCTCCAAGCTCGCGGCCGGGCACCTCGACCTGCACTCGGCCCGCTCCCAGGTCGACAAGGGCTACCTCGCCTCGCTGGCCCGGCAGGGCGGTGCCTCCCCGGGACTCACGGCAGCCGTGGCGGCGGCCAACACCGCGCTCGAGGCGATCCAGCTCTGCTCGGCCGCCGGGGTCCCGCTCGGCGACCTGGTCGCGGCGGGGGCCCGGGCCACCGCACTCGACGTGCTGCGCGGGGCACCGGTCGCGGTGGACGTGATCTGCATCGACCGCGCGGGCGCCATCGTCGGCCGCGCCTGAGCCCTGCGGGCCGCACTGGTGGCAGGTGCTCAGCCCGCTACGGAGTCAGGGGCTCGGGGCCCTGCTGACGTGCGGCTCCGCCGCAGGGGCGACGCCGGCCTCGGAAATGGTGATCGTTGCGTAGGTGGTCAGGGACTTTCGCAGTGACCCGAACGCCAGATCTCCTCGCCCACGCGGCGGAGCCGCACGTCAGCAGAGCCCCGAGCCCCTGGACCGTAGCCGGTTGAGCACCTGCCGAAATGTCGGCGTGGCCGCAGGCTCAGTCGCAGGTGTGGTCGCGGTCGCGGTCGGCCGAGTAGAGGTGGCTGTCGGGGAACTGCGAGGCGGCGAGCGTACGGCCGACCAGGATGACGGCGGTGCGGAGGACGCCCGCCGCCTCGACCTGGGCCGCGATGTCGGCGAGGGTGCCGCGCAGGACCAGTTCGTCGGGGCGGCTGGCCATCGCGACCACGGCGGCGGGGCAGTCCGCGCCGTAGTGCGGGAGCAGCTCCTCGACCACGCTCGTCACGTACCGGGTGGCCAGGTGCAGCACCAGCAGGGCGCCGCTGCGGCCGAGGGTGGCCAGGTCCTCGCCCTCGGGCATCGGGGTGGCCTGCCGGGAGACCCGGGTGAGGATGACGGTCTGACCCACCGTCGGCACGGTCAGCTCGCGCTTGAGCGCGGCCGCCGCCGCGGCGAAGGCGGGCACGCCGGGGATCACCTCGTACGGGACGCCCGCCGCGTCGAGGCGGCGCATCTGCTCGGCGACCGCGCTGAACACGGAGGGGTCGCCGGAGTGCAGCCGGGCCACGTCCTGGCCGTCCCGGTGGGCGCGGACCAGCTCGGCGACGATCTGATCGAGGTTCAGGTCGGCGGTGTCGACCAGCCGGGCGTCGGGCGGGCACTCGGCGAGCAGCTCGCGCGGCACCAGGCTGCCCGCGTACAGGCAGACCGGGCTGGCGGCGATCCGGCGCTGGCCGCGCAGGGTGATCAAGTCGGCGGCGCCGGGGCCCGCGCCGATGAAGTAGACGGTCATGCCTCGTTGGTCCTCTCGGTTTCCTTGGCCACCGACCACTGGGTGACCGGCATCGCCTGGCGCCAGCCGGTGAAGCCGCCGACCGGGACGGCGTGCGCCACCGCCAGCCGGAGCAGTTCGCCGCCGTGGCGTCGGTACCACTCGGTGAGCAGCGCCTCGGACTCCAGCGTCACGGTGTTGGCGACCAGCCGGCCGCCGGGCGGGAGGGCGGCCCAGCAGGCGTCCAGCAGGCCGGGGGCGGTCAGGCCGCCGCCGACGAAGATCGCGTCGGGGGTCGGCAGCCCGTGCAGCGCGGCGGGCGCGGGGCCGGTGACCACCCGGAGCCGGGGCACGCCGAGGGCGGCGGCGTTCCGGGTGATCCGCTCGGCCCGGACGGGGGAGCGTTCCACGCTGACGGCCTGGCAGTCCCGGTGCGCGCGCAGCCACTCGACCGCGATCGAGCCGGAGCCGCCGCCGACGTCCCAGAGCAGTTCGCCGGGCGCCGGGGCCAGGGTGGCGAGGGTGGCGGCCCGGACGTGACGCTTGGTCAGCTGGCCGTCCGACTCGTACGCGTCGTCGGGCAGGCCGGGCACCACGGAGGAGCGCGGACCGTCCTCGGCGCAGTCGAGGGCGATCACGTTGAGCGGGTCGCCGGGCGGGTGCGGCCAGTCGGCGGCGGTGCCGTCGAGGTGGTGCTCGGCCGGGCCGCCGAGCTGTTCGAGCACCCGGAGCCGGGTCGCGCCCCAGCCCCGGCGGGTGAGTAGTCCGGCCACGGCGGCGGGGGTGCCGGCGTCCGCGCTGAGCACCAGGACGCGACGGCCGGGGTGCAGCGCGAGGTTCAGCGTCTCCAACGGCCGGCCGACCAGGCTGACCAGCTCGGTGGACTCCAGCGGCCAGCCCAGCCGGGCGCAGGCGTACGAGAGCGAGGACGGGTGCGGCAGGACGTTCAGCCGGTCGGCCCCCGCCAGCTCGGCGAGGGCCCGGCCGATGCCGAAGAACATCGGGTCGCCGCTGGCCAGTACCGCGAGGCCGTGGCCCGCGTGCTCGGCCAGCAGCCCGGGGACGGCGGCCCGCAGCGGCGTCGGCCAGGCGACCCGGACCGCCGTCACCTCGGCGGGCAGCAGCTCGAGTTGGCGCGGTCCGCCGAGCACCACCCCGGCCGTCCGCAGCGCCGCCCTGGTCTGCTCCCCGAGCCCGCCCCAGCCGTCGGCGCCGATCCCGGCCACCACGATCGGCGGCCCGGGCGGCAGAACGGGCGGGACACTGCTCAACACGGACACCTCGGCACGGAACACGCAGGTCGGAAGGGGCACCCGGCAGCCTACCCGGGCCCCACCGGGGCACCCGCAGCACCCGGCGGTGCCGCCCGCCCGGAGCTCAGGCGATGGTGGGACGGCGGAGTTTGAGGGTGTTGTCGATCCGGACCAGGGTCTGGCCGTCGGGGCCGGTCTGGGTGCGTTCGTGTTCGGAGCAGGTGAGGACCTGCCAGCCGGGGAGGGCGAGGTCGGCGAGGAGCTCGTCCGGGGTGGGGAGTTCGATGTCGGGGCGGGGGCCCTGGTGCCAGTCCGGCCAGGGGCCGTGGCCGAGGATCAGCAGGGTGCCGCCGGGGGTGACCGCTTCGGCGGCGGTGCGCAGGATCTCGGTCCTGGGCAGCTCGGGGGAGTAGAGGAAACCGGCGGTGACCAGGTCGTACCGGCCGGCCGGGAAGGTCGCCGCGAGGTCGTGCCGCTGCCAGTCGATCCGGTCGGCGACCCCCTGGGCCTCGGCGTGCTCGGCGGCCCGGGCCAGTGCGATCCGGGAGATGTCGGAGGCGGTGACCCGCCAGCCCTGCCCGGCCAGCCAGATCGCGTCGCCGCCCTCGCCGCAGCCCAGCTCCAGCGCGGTGCCGGGGGTGAGGCCGGCGACCTCGCGGACCAGGGCGGCGTTCGGCTCGCCGCTCCAGATCCGGTCGCTCTGGCCGTACCGCTCGTCCCAGAACTGTTCGGTGGTCATCAGGTGCTCTCCGTCCGTCGGGTGCCTACCCGACGATGTTCCGCCCGGCCCCCGCCCCGGGCCAAAGATCGTTGCCGAACCGGCAACCGTCTCACCAGTCCCGGGCGGCGATCAGCTCCTCCACGTCCGCGTCCGCGAAGCCGTACGCGGTGGCGACGAACCAGAAGTCCTCGGCGATCTCCTCCCGGGCCACCGTCTCGATCTCGCTGTCCGCCTCCTCGAAGGCGGCCTCCAGCGCGTTGAACTCCTCGGTCGCGACCTCGGTGAGCAGGTACAGCGCCGGCAGGTCGGCCGGCCGCTCGGCCTCGATCCGCTCGCACAGCCGGAGCAGGATCGCCTTGCCCAGGTCGAGGACGTGGTCCGGGTAGTAGTCGTCCGCGTACAGCGCGCGCAGGAACGGGTGCTCGGACACCTGCCGGTTGGTGATCGTCATGGCGGCATCCTGCACCGCCACACCGACAGTGCCCGGAAAACCCGGTGACGACGAGCGGGGCCGTTGGACAGAATGCCGGCATGAACAGCCGACGAAAGGCCCATGGCGCGTAAGCCGCCCGCCCGCGTCCGCGCGGGCCTCGCCCGGGGGCCCAGGCCCTACCACCGCAATCCGCGCCGGGTGGTGCCCGGCCTCTCCGCAGCCGCCCAGCGGGCGGTCGCCGCCTTCGAGCTCGCCCGTGACCGGCCCGGCGGCATCGCGGCCGCGACCGAGGGCTGGGAACGCTTCGTCCGGGGCAGCGCCCGGCACGAGCCGTACACCAGCCGGGAGCAGCCCCTCTGCCCGTGCTGCGAGGAGGCGGACCTCGACGGCCGGATCCTGCTCGAACAGGCCCTCCGCGCACTGCCGTTGCGTGCCGCCCGGGAACTCCGGTCCGTGGTTGGCGCGGTGGACCGGGTCTACCTGGCCCGGGTGCGTCCGGATCCGTGGGCCCGTGGGCAGGACGACTGGTGGCGTTTCCTGTGACGGACGCGTCAGGGCCCGCCGGAGCGCTCCGGCGGGGCCCCTGGACGGGTGACGGTGGGTCAGTCCAGGCCGAGGCCGGGGAAGAGGTCGATGAAGGGCTGGGCGGTGACCGAGATGCCCCGGCCGAAGGGGTTGTCGAAGTCCCAGATCAGGAAGAGCAGGAAGGCGATCAGGGTGGAGAAGGCCGCGGCGAGCAGCAACTCCCGGGTGGAGCGGCGGATCTGGAGCGCGAAGAGCATGCCGACGGTGACCAGGGCGCCGACCACCAGGCCGAACCAGACCACGCCCGGCATGGTCGGACCGACGCTCTGGCCACGGGAGTTGCGGGCCTCGTCGACGGTGGCGATGCGGTCCACCATGGGCTGGTAGGCCTGGTTCTCCAGCTCGGTCTGCGGGGCCCGTTCGGTCACCGTCCGGCGCAGCTGGGCGAGCAGGTCGGTGCCCTCGGCTGAGATCTCCTCGTGCTCCGACATGTAGGACCACTCGGTCTTCACCACGTACGAGACGTAGGCGTCGACCTCGCTGCGGACCTTGTCCCGGGCGTCGGGCGGCAGCACCTCGGCCCGGGCGCTCACCTCGTGCAGGGCCTGGGCCTCGCGCAGGGTGTCGGCCTGGGCCGAACCCATGCCCTCCCAGACGCCGGCGATGGCGAGGCCGAGGACGATCGCGTAGACCACGCCGATCATCATCGTCATGTACTCGATGACGTCCGGCGTCTCCGTCGGGTCGTCGTCCTCACCGACCCGACGTTGTCGCAGTACGACGACCGCCAGTACCACGGCGCAGACTGCGACCATGGCGATGAGGAGTGCCACCCACTCAGACATGAGAGAGCTCCAATTCGGTGTTCCGGTGACGGTGAGGGGTCGGGGTGCTCGCCGGGAGCGCGGGTTCAGGAGCGGCCACGGCCACCGCCGGACGAGCGGCCGCGGGGGCGGAGGGCCCCGGCGGCGAGGACGGCCGGGACGGTCACCAGCAGCACGGTCCTGGTCGGCGGCATGCCGGTCCGCTTGGGCGGGGCGGCGGCCGGGACGGGGGCCGGGCGGCGGAACGTTACGGCAGGTGAGGGAGCGGGGCGCGGTGGCGTCACGGTCGGCGGCGACGGGGGCGGGGTGACCACCGGAGGCGGTACCACCGCACGGGTCGGCGACGGCGTCGGCGACGGGGTCGGACGCGGCGTCACCTTCGGCTTGGGGGACGGCGGCGGAGGCGGAGGCGGCGGGGGGGTCGGCGAGGGCGGCGGAGTCGGGGTCGGCGAGGGCTTGGGGGTCGGCGACGGGGACGGCTTGGGCGAGGGGGTGGGCGTCGGCGTCGGCTTGGGCGGGCACGGGTGGTGGTGCGGCGGCCAGGGCCAGGGCCAGTGGCCGTGCCCCTGGCCGTCCTCCAGCCCGAGCGCGAACCCGGTGGTGACGTCCACCGTGACCGGTGCGAGGCCCACCTCGACCCGTACGCACCACTCGTGGCCGAACCCGGCCTGGTTCCCGTGGTCCTGCGGGGCCCCGGGAGCGGCCGCCCCGGCCAGCGCCGAGCAGAGCGCGGTCGCGCCGGCGACCGTGACGGCCCGCCAGAGCCATCGGCGCGCTGTCGAAGGGGAGTTGTCGCTCACGTGGAAGATCACCGAGCGACCGGGTGGATAGGTTCTCCAGTTGGACACTGAATACCTCGAAAGGGCTAACCGATCGTCAGCCAGTGTGATTGGTTCCCGAATGGGACGGTGTGCCGAAGGAGGGGCCCGGGTGCGCACCCGGGCCCCTCCTTCGGGATCAGCTTCGGCCGATCAGCTCCAGCACTCTGGCGGCCGACGTCCCCAGGCCGGTCGGACCGCCGAGCGGCTGCCGGACCGGCGTGGTGGTCGGGGCGAAGTGCCGCTGCAGTGCGGCCTCGTTGTAGCGGTCGCAGCCGGCGTGCCAGACCAGGATTCCGTACATCCAGTGCCGGATCTCCTGGACGTAGCCCTCCAGCTCCCTCCTGGCCTCCGCTTCGAGTCCGAACTCGTCCAGCAGTGCCGGGAGTTCGATCTCGGTGAGGTGCTCGAACTGCTTCATCCGACTGGTCATCAGGTCGCTCACGATGTCCAGCGCCTGGTGCCGGTCGCAGTCCAGGAAGTTCTGCACCACCAGTACCGCGTTGTGCAGCTCGCCCTCGAACTCGATCTCCTTCTGGTAGGAGAAGACGTCGTTCATCATGCAGGAGTAGTCGGCGGCGGCCGCCTCCAGCTCGACGATCGGGGTGGAGAGGAACACCTCCGGCGGGATGCTGTTGCCCCGGGCCAGCCGGGCCAGCGCCCGGGTGAGGTCCGAGCCGAAGGTCTGCCGGCGCATCTCGATGTAGTCCACCGGGTCCGGGATGTGGTTCTGCATCTGGTTGGCCAGCTCCCAGAGCCAGCTCTCCAGCATCCGTTCGACCGCGCCGCGGAAGTCCCGCCGGGACTCGACCGGCATCGGGCCCGCCGTCCGCTGCCACAGGTCGGCCAGCGAGATCTCGATCGGGTGCACCGGGACGATCGGTGACACCCCCTCGACCGCCATCAGGCCGAGCATCCGCTGGTGCAGCTGCTTGGCGCCGAGCATGTCCCCGGTGCGGCCGAAGACCAGCGGGTAGAGGTCGTCGCCCCAGGTGCCCCAGGTCAGCCAGGCGGTGGTGAGGTCCAGCTGCTCCAGGGTGGCGTCCGGGTGGATGCCGGCCGAGCAGAGCGCGAAGTCGTACGCGCGCAGCTTCTCCTCGGTCCACAGTCCGGAGCCCGGCACGCCCGGGACCAGGTCCAGCAGGCCCATCCGGTGCGCCCAGCCGACCACGTTCTCCCTGGACTGCGCCAGGTGCGGGCTCAGGTCGTTCTTGAACGGCAGGTAGAAGTCCGGCAGTTCGGTCGGGCCGACCTGCTCGAACGGCGTCCGGGTGAAGCTGCGCAGCCGGGTGGGCATGGTCCGGGCGACCGAGCCGAACAGCCGGACGGCCGAGGTGCCGAGCCCGGACGGGCCGCTCAGGTAGCCGGGCAGCGCGGCGTCGGCGCCGGCCGACTCGTTCATGTACCGGCTGGAGCGCAGGTGCCACTCGTGGCCGCCGGACTGCCAGTCCTGCAGCCCCTTGACGTAGGCGAACACGTCGGCGGCGGCCCTGGTGTCCAGCCCGTGCTCGGCCAGCAGCAGCGGCACCTCGGTCAGCGCGGTGTGCTCGAACTGCTGGAGCCGGGAGGTCAGCAGGTCGTTCACCCGCTCGGCCGCCTCCTGCGTGGAGCAGTTCAGGAAGCGCTCCAGGACCAGGACGCCGTTGGAGAGTTCGCCCTCGCCCTCGACCTCGCGCTGGTAGGAGAACAGGTCGTTGCGCAGGTGCACCCCGTCCGAGAAGGAGTCCCGCAGCACCTCCATCGGGCGGCTGGCCGCGATCACGTCCGGCACCTCGGCGCCCGCCGCGTGCTCCACCAGACCGGCCGACCAGGGCGCGCCGCCGACCTTGCGGCGCATCGCGATGTACTCGATCGGGTTGGCGACCCGGCCCTCGTTGATGTTGGCCAGCTCCCACATCGACTCGTCCAGCAGCGCCTTGGTGGCCACCGCGAAACGCTTCCGCCAGCCCATCGACATGGCCGGTACGGACCGGGCCCACAGGTCGGCGAGCCCGGCCTCGACCGCGTTGGTCGGCTCCGGGTAGCCCTGGCCGTCGTCCAGCGGCATGTAGGCGGGCAGCCGGTCCAGGTACTCCTTGCCGCCGACCAGGTCGCCGCTGCGCTTGAAGATGTCCAGGAAGTGGTCGTCGAAGAAGAACACCCAGACGTACCAGTCGGTGATCAGCGCCAACTCGGCCGCGTCGCAGTCCGGATGGGTGTACGCGCAGAGCAGCGCGTAGTCGTGCCGGTCGAAGTCGTCCTCGTCCCAGATCCCGGAGCCCTCGATCATCACCATCTCGCGGGCCCAGGCCTTGGAGTGCTCGCGGGCGCTCTCCAGGTGGGGGTTCAGCCGGGCCGGGTACGGCATGTAGAAGTCCGGCAGTTGGAAGGGTTGCGGCGCCATCGGCGTGCCAAGCCTTTCGTGGGTCTCCCCTGACATGGCGTCGGGGGGGGCCCGCCCCCCCCCCCCCCCCCCCCCCCCCCCCCCCGCGCCCCCCCCGCCCCGGGGGGGAGGGAGAGGA